>NZ_JBHSEB010000054.1:0-15455 GCF_042651925.1 Catenibacterium sp. GCM10023432
TAACTGATAATACCATTTTCTATAAAATCTAATTTATCTTCTTATTTCCAGTTTCTGCTTGCAATTCGGGATTCTTTTAATTCCAGTTTCATTTTACAATTGAGATATACCAAAGTGAAACAATAAGATATTGTCAGCGGAGGTAGAATTTGCTACAATATTTTAACGGAGGCGTACAAGAACGATGAAAGATTTTATCAAGAAATTTGCACGTGAAATCAGTGTTTTTGGATTAGTACTTGTTGTTTTCCTTGGCTTATTCATTTATCGTCAGGCAACATATGCAACTTATACAACTTTATCAAGCACAAAGTTTGAACAGAAGATTGAAAATAAAGATAGCTTTATTCTTGTTGCAGGTGATAGTTCTGATAATACAATGAAATCTTTCCAGGAAGTTATGACAACTTACCAGACAAAGAATAGAAAAAATAAGCTTTATTATGTTGATACAAAAGGAAAGTCTAGTGATTACCTAACTAAGAAATTGAATGTCAATGTCTCTACACCTTGCACATTCATTATTAAAAATGGTAAAGTGACTGCTAAGTATCCAGGTGCTCTACAGTACTATTATTTCAAAGATTTTATTAATGCAAATCTATAAAAAAGAGATTGCCGATGCGGCAATCTCTTTTAGTCTTTAAATTCAATTTCATCAAGTGGTAAATCATTCTTTAACTTATGGTTACAGTTTGGACATCTCTTTTCTACACCTGTCACAAAACTTCTAGACTTTGTAAAGACATCTACATGTCCACATGAATCACAGCGACATCTTTTCATTAGTTTAAAGTTATAAGCCATAAGTAAAATATATAGCACAACTGTTCCAATAGTACCAGGTAATCCTAGTGACATAAAGAAGCTGACTAATATACCAATAATAAGTAAGAAGTTAGAACCGATTTCTATTCTTCGAATTGTTTTTGCATATTGATTTCTACTTTTCATATATTCTCTCCACTCTTGGTGAAATGAGACAAATGATTTCATAAGGGATTGTATTAATTTCCTTAGCCATCTTTGCGAGTGAGATATGTTCTCCAAAGATTTCTACATCATCACCAGGTTTTACGTTCTCATCTACCTTCACCATACACTGATCCATGCATACTCTTCCTACAACAGGATAGTAGTGACCATTAATATAAACTTCTCTACCCTGATTTGCACGTGTAAATCCATCTGCATAACCAATTGGTAAAGTCGCAACATATTGATCTTCATCTGCTGTATAAGTCATACCATAACCAATCTTTTCACCTTTAGGTACAACTTTAACCATTGCAACTTTAGTATAAAGACTCATCGCCTGTTTTAAATCTTTATTTTCTTCACCACGTGGATCTACACCATACATTGCAATACCAATACGTGTTAGGTTACCAAAATCAGAATGATGGAACATCATAGCCGCAGAGTTATCACAATGAACATACTTAAAACGATTATTACCTACAATAGACTTGAATAAAGCCAGCTGCTTTTCATACTCATCATCCTGTGAAAAGTCATCTGCAGTCGCAAAATGAGTGAAGATGCCTTCTACATCAATCTTTGCAGGATCAATCATTTCCATAGCCTGTTCAAATTCTTTTTCTGTTTTAAAACCAATTCTATTCATTCCTGAATCGATACTTAAATGAACTTTAACAGGTGCATCATAATGATGCATTTCATTAATCTTACTTAAGTAATCAAATGAGAATAAAGCAAGACTGATATTCTTCTCAATCGCAATATCTAAGTCTTCTAGTGGTACTGCACCTAGTACTAGAATATCCTGCTTTACACCTAAATCTCTTAAGTCTACTGCTTCTTTTAAAGTTGCCACTGCAAACATCTGAATAATTGGTTCATCCTTTAATACAGAAGCGACTTCCTTATAACCATGTCCATAAGCATTTGCTTTAATGATAGCCACCATAGGCTTTTTAGTTTTTTTATATAATGTTTCTACATTTTCTTTAATATAATCTAAACGCACTTTAGCATACGTATCACGATAACGTGTCATTTTATATTCCTCTTTTCTTAAGTAAAAAGTATAAACTAGACATTTATACTTTTCAAGAACTGTTTGAAAAAGCAGCACTTATATGCTGCTTAAAAGTCTGTTAAATGGCCATCTTTTCTATCAACACGATAACGATAACGGCATAATTCCAACATTGGTAGATCTGAATTAGAATCAGAATAACCATAAGAATGATCATAATCTATTTCTAAATCATGTTCCTTCATATACTGATTAATTCTAGTTACCTTTGCTTTACCTTTACAGTTCTCACCAATAATACGAGATGTATAATGCCCATTCTTTATTTTTGTCTTAGTACCCATTAACTCGTCACATGGAAGAGTATTAAAGCGCATATAAGCTTCAGCACTTGCAGTGACTAGAAATACTAAACATCCTTCTTCCTGTCTCTTCTTCATCTCTTCAACCATATGAGGGTAATAAGTAGGGACGATATCCTTTTCATAACAGTCTTTGATTTCTTCTTCAGTGAGTAAATCTAAAGGGAAATGAATCCATGATTTCATTGATTCCATAGAACAGATATGTAATACATAACCAATTCCATAAGGAATAAGTGGAAGAAAGCGGAATACAGATAAAGGATACTTCTTTAAGGTATAATTCAATAGCTTATTAATAGAATCACCATGGGCTATTGTATAATCAAAATCAAAAAATGCACACTTCTGTTTCATTAAGCAATCTCCAATGCGACTTCCATCATTGCAGTAAATGTCTTTTCTCTTTCTTCAGCAGTAGTTTCTGGTTCATCATTTACTAAAGAATCAGAAATTGTAAGTAATGTTAAAGCATTCTTACCTAAATAAGCAGCTGTCGCAAATAATGCGTAAGATTCCATTTCTACTGCAAGAACACCCATTCTAGACCATTTTTCTACAGAAGTTGTATCTGCATGATAGAAAATATCAGATGCTAAAACATTCCCTACGTGATAGTTGATCTTCTTTTCTTTTGCAAGTGTTACAGCCTTTTCAAGTAATGAATAAGAAGAAATAGCTGAGAAAGTGCCTGGTAATTCATATTGATGTGCAAAGTGAGAGTCTGTACATGATCCCTGTGCAATAATGACATCTCTAATATGAACATCCTTCTGCATAGAACCTGCACTACCAATACGGATAATGTTTTCTACATCATATTGTGTAAATAATTCATAAGAATAGATACCGATAGAAGGCATACCCATTCCTGAACCCATAATAGAAATCTTTTTTCCTTTATAAGTTCCTGTATATCCAAACATGTTTCTTACAGCATTAAACTGTACGACATCTTCTAGATATGTTTCTGCCAGATATTTTGCACGTAATGGGTCTCCTGGCATTAAGACTGTTTTTGCGATATCACCTTTTTTTGCTTCATTGTGTGGTGTTGCCATAATTTTATCTCCTTTTATAATAATTTTTTAGATCTGGTTTCTTACCTGATATGATTGCATCCTTGAGTACTTTATAATCTTTACTTGAATAGCCTGCTTTCGCAAATGACTCTGTCATTATGACAGGTGCCTGGTTATCACTCAAACCCACATATAATGCGATATCTTTCTTGTAGGCTTTGATATGGGTATCAATATCAATCATATGCAGCTGGATATTATCATCATCCTTGAAATCATCTATTAATATTCTACATTTTCCACAAGACTTAAGTCCATAGACTTTTACAGAATATACATTCTTTTTACATGATGTACTACTTAACAGTAAACCTGCGATCACTAAAATCTTGAGTAGGTTTCTTTCCATTAGCGACACGTTCAATATCTTTTGCCAATATCTCTTCATCATCTGTTTCATATCCTAATAATGCGAAATATCCTTTTACATAGATAAATGGACCTAAGCCATAAAATTCCTCATCAAAATCCTTTAATGAATTCACTGCCTGGTCATAATGGACTGTTGTCTTCGTATCATCCATATCATACATCTTGATAGAAATATTCTTATAACGTTTCTTTAAATAAGGAATCGCATTCTTCTTAAATGCGATACATTCAGCACATGTCTTGACTGAATAGAATTCAATTGTGACAGGATGAGGTAATTCAACCTTTTTTTGTGTGCATCCAGTCATCAACAATAAACTTAATAAAAATAAAATCCATTTCTTCAATCGCATCACTCCTCTAATACATCAGCACATTCTTTTAAATATTCCATAATAGGTAACTGCTGTGGACAAACACCCTCACATTGACCACATCCTATACAAACAGATGCTTTCGCACTCTTTTCTATAATGCCTTCATAACGATTCTTTGCTTTATCCTTCATACCATAAATCTTATACCAGTTCATTGCCTTGAAGATATCAGGAATTTCAATACCCATAGGGCATCCTGGTGTACAATAACGACATGCTGTACAAGGAATAGATTCAATCGCATCCAATACCTTTTGTGCTTCTTTAATTGTATTCTGTTCCGCTTCACTTAAAGGCTTAAATTCCTTCATATAAGAAATATTGTCTAATACCTGTTCCATTGTACTCATACCACTTAATACCGTAATGATACCATCAAGTGATGCCACATAACGTACAGCCCATGATGCAATGGACATATCAGGATTCGCATTATACAGAATATCTCTTACTGAATCGGGAGGAGTAGCCAATGTACCACCCTTAATAGGTTCCATAACGACAATAGACTTCTGATGCTTTCTCGCAATTTCATAATTAGCACGAGATGTAATAGCAGGATTTTCCCAGTCTGCATAGTTTAATTGTAATTGTACAAATTCCACATCAGGATGTTTAGTGAGTAATTCATCCAATAATTGTGGTGTCCCATGAAAAGAGAAACCATAATGCTTAATCAGCCCTTTTTCTTTTGCATCCTTCACAAAGTCCCATATATGATATTGATCATATAAAGCGACATTGGCATCAGATAATGCATGTAACAAGTAATAATCAAAATAACCTGCCCCTGTTCTCTCTAAACTTACCTTTAATTGTGCCTGGCAGCTTGCTTCATCATGACACATCATCTTTGCATTGATCTTAGAAGCCAAAGTATAGGAATCACGAGGATAACGTTCTACAAGTGCAATTCTAGTTGCTTCCTCTGAACCTTCATAGACATATGCTGTATCAAAATAAGTAAGTCCAGCATCCATAAAGGCATCCACCATTTTCTTTGTTTCTTCAATGTCAATTTGTCCATTAGTGCGTGGTAAACGCATCAAACCAAAACCAAGCTTTGGCGTATGTTCTCCAAAATAAGTCATATTCTCAACTCCTTTATTCTATTCTAACACAAAAAGCTTCCCAACTAGGAAGCTCTTTTCGTAAATATAAATGCAACACCTGGATCTTTATTTTCAGCATGAATATCATAGCCATACATATCCGCAATTTTTGCGACAATAGAAAGACCTAAACCAAACTGTCCTTTCACCCCTTTAACATAAGGGTTGAAAAGATCCTCTTTCTTATCTTCATCAATAGGATCCCCATCATTATAAATAATGAGTGTATCTTTCTTTAATGTAATCATAATCACAGACTTCATATAACGTGACGCATTATCAATAATATTCTCTATCGCAACACGCCAATGCTCTTCATTACCGATGAAGGCTACATCATCTAGATCTGTTTCTATATGTATATGCTGCATTGCTTCCATCTGCATGACAATATGTTCAATTAAATCTTTAATTGGGAAAGGCTTTAATTCACTTTCTTCTGCACTTAAGTAATCGAGTCTATTTAAATAGAGTAATGATTTGACTTTATGTTCTAATCGGTCCGCATTTTCTAAAATAACATCCATAGAACTTTCTTTATCCCCATATGGGTAGATATCATCCTTAACACTTTGCCCATATGTTTTAATAAGTGCGATAGGTGTTTTTAAGTCATGAGAAATGTTATGAATCATTTCTTCTTTGACCTTTTCCTGCTTCATGAGTTCATCTTTCATTGTCACAATCGCATTACCAACAACCCCTATTTCATCCTGTCTATCCATGACAAGAGTGCTATCCTCACGATTCGCAATAGAGTCTACATAGGTTTTGATTTTCTTTAAAGGACGAATCAAAGAGATAACCCATAAAACAAGAACTAACGCAAAGATTGTGAGTACAGCATAAAGTATATAAATAATACGATTACGAATATCCCTAATCAGCTTATCTGAATAAGAGTTAGACATAATAGAAATCAAATACTCATCATCAACCTTCATTATACGATAATAATAGGTTTCTCTTGCATAAGTCCCCTTGTTTTCTATCGTATAGTGTCTTCTACTATTGACTATTTTCTCTAAATCACGTCCAAATAAGTAATTATAAAGTAATGTCAATGTAGTGGCATCCCCATAAAGATTACTAAATGTGAAAGCATTTTCTACTGGATCATAGACAATTGTATAAATAGGCTTCTCTTTATTATTAGAAGGCATGAAATCATATTCTACAGTATTTCTTTGTGATGTTTCTAGTTTTTCGTACATCTGGTCATCAATAATATCATGAACATTAGAATCCACAACCGGCATGACAACAGTCACAAGCATAATAGCTAAACCTAGAATTACCACAAGAAGCTGCTTCAATAAAGAAAGAGATTTAAACATTAGTCTAGTCTATAGCCAAAACCATAAATTGTCTTGATATTGATATTTGGCATCTTCTTTCTTAAACGTCTTAATGTATCATCTACGACACGATCACTACCAAAATAGTTTTCATCCCAGACACGTGTTAAGACCTGTTCACGAGAAATCGCAATACCTTTATTCTTCATAAAATAGAGAAGCAGTTCATATTCTTTGGTTGTTAAATCAATTTCATGGCCATTCTCTAATACTTTACGCTTTGATTCATCAATCATATAACCATCGATATCAATCATTTCAGTATCCTTATAAACACGCTTTAAGACATTATGAATACGAAGAATCACTTCCTTCATATTAAATGGTTTTGTAATGTATTCATCACAGCCCTTTTCTAAACCTATAATACGATCAAATTCCTGATCTCTTGCAGACATGAAGACAATAGGCATATCAGGACGTGCTGACTTAATAGCAGTTAATAAGTCAAAACCACTATTCTTATCAAGCATAATATCAACGAGCCATAAATGAACATCGTCATCACAATGCATTAAGGCTTCATCATATGTATAGAAAGAAGTACATTCATATCCTTCTTTTTCTAAATAAGTTCTTACTAGATCATTCAATTGTTTTTCATCATCAATGATGTTGATTTTGTATTTCAAGAGACTCACCTCCCATATTTACCATTATAGTGAAAATATTGCCAGCAAAGTGGCAATATTTTGTTAGATTATGTGATTATTTAACGGCATAGCCTTTTTCTTTAATAAGATTTACTACCTTAAGCACATTTTCATGACAGATTTCATCTGTCTGTGCTTCAACCATGACACGAATTAATGGTTCTGTACCAGATTCTCTTACTAGAATACGACCGTCATCACCTAATGCTTCTGTCACTTCTTCAATAGTTTTCTTGATATCTTCATCATTTAATACTTCAGCTTTATCTTTTACACGTACATTGATTAATAGCTGTGGATAAATAGTGACTGGTTCTGTTAACTGAGCTAAAGTCTTCTTATTTTCAATACATGTTTCTAGAATCTTTAATGATGTTAAGATACCATCACCTGTAGTCGCATGCTTAGAGAAAATAATATGACCAGACTGTTCTCCGCCAATAACGTTGCCATTAGTCACCATGTTTTCATAAACATATTTATCACCAACAGCAGTCTTTGCATAACCAATACCAACCTTATCTAAAGCCTTATAAAGACCAATATTACTCATAATTGTAGTAACAATTGTATTGTTGGCAAGTTCATTGTTTTTCTTTAATTCCTGACCACATACATAAAGAATTAAGTCACCATCAACAACTCTACCAAATTCATCTACGGCTAAACATCTGTCTGCATCACCATCAAATGCAAAACCGATATCCAAACCATTTTCACGGACAAAGTTCTGTAATGAACCCATATGTGTAGAACCACAATCAGTATTGATATTCACTCCATCAGGATGATCATTGATAACATATGTTTCTGCGCCTAATGCATCAAATACTGCCTTTGCGATATTAGAAGATGCACCATTAGCACAATCTAAACCAACACGTACATTTCTAAATGCTCTCTTAGGAATGCTCATTAAGTAACCAATATATCTATTTCTACCCATAGAGTAATCAAAAGCACGACCGATACCATCCTTAGTTGCGTATGGAAGTTCTTCAGTTAAACCATCAATATACATTTCAATCTGCTTTTCAACATCTGCATCAAACTTCTGACCTTTATCATTAATAAGCTTAATACCATTATCATAATAAGGGTTATGTGATGCAGAAATCATGATACCACAATCAAATCCATCTGTTCTTACAATATAAGATACTGAAGGTGTTGTAGTTACATGAAGAAGATATGCATCCGCACCGCTGGCAGTTAAACCAGCTACAAGTGCATATTCAAACATATAACTTGAACGTCTTGTATCCTTACCAATAACGATTCTTGCTTTATGATGACGATTATAATACCAGCCTAAATAACGACCTACTTTAAAAGCATGTTCTACTGTTAATGTCTTATTTGCTTCTCCTCTAAAACCATCTGTTCCAAAATATTTACCCATTTTTACTTATCCTCTCTATTTTTTCTCAATAAACATAGTCACATCAATAGTATTCTGTGATATCTTATTGATTTTGTCATTTCCCTGTAATGCGATACCAGATAAAGTTGTTGATCCTGATAAATTAGAAATATCGACCTGACATGTAATATAGTTAATATCACTAATATCAGTACGTTTACCATAGATCGTTACAGTAGAGCTAGATAACTTATAATTTGTCATCTGATAGCCTTCCTGCAACTGTCCAACAAATTCTGGTTTAACTGGCACTTCTTTAGAATAGGAATCAACATGACAACTGACATTCACCTTTTCTGGTGCAATTGTACATTGTACTTCATTCCCATCTGCATCAAAAGCTTTAATTTCACATGCCTGCTGGAATGCCTTTGTCTTATCCTCCACATCAATAAGTGCCTGGACCTTATCAATCTTATCAAGATTATTCTGTGTCGCTGTTATTGTAACACGTTTTGTAGATATTGAATCAACTGAAACACTATATTTTTCATTTAATTTATCTTGATTAATAAACTTATATCCTAAATCGAACTTTGCATCCACCTTAGGCAGAATCTTAATTGTCACTGTTTCAGGAATAAGCATCACAGTCAAATCACTATCAAAATTTCTTGTCTTTAATGTAACATGATGTGTTCCTTCATTATATTCAGATAAATCACAATAAACCTCATAATTACTTGTTAACTTAGTTGTATAGATATCCATAGAAGGACCAATCAAACCTATTTCTACAGTTGGAGGTACTCCCGATACATCATAGCGATCCTTTAATCCTTCTACCTGTACTGGCACCTTCTTAAGCGTTGCCCCAGCCGTTGTAGAATTCATTACATCCCCACCAGAGAATGAAACAAATAAGAATAAAGCAAGCACAAATGAAAGAATACGCACAGAATGCTTATTCTCAAGAAGCTTATCTAACAGCTTATTAAAGTAGTTATAGCCTGTAGAGACCTTTTCCACTGTTTTTGTATAAGTCTGTTCTCTTTCTCCTTTTTTCGCTTCTGTCTTCTCTTTTTCAGATTTTTCTTCCTTTACAAACTGCAAGAAGAAATCCGTTGTAGAATCCGTCTGTTTCTTTTTCTTAGGATCATTCATGGGATTCACCACCTTCACCATACCAGTTCAATTCAGCAATTAATTTAGAACGAAGTTCATTCAAGTTAATTCTTGTCAATTCTCCATTCGCTGCAAAACTGACATTTCCTGTTTCTTCAGATACAACCACTGTCAAAGAATCTGTGATTTCGCTAATACCAATTGCCGCTCTATGTCTTGCTCCATACTGTGAAGGAATTTCCTTATTTGTTGGAGGATAAAAACAGGCAGAAGCAACAATCATATCATTCTTTATAATAGTTGCACCATCATGAAGAGGTGTTCCTTCATAGAAGATAGTTGTTAAAAGTTCTGCTTTAATAGATGCAGATACCTTCACACCAGTATTAATAAAATCCTGTAAAGACTGACGACGTTCAAAAGTAATAAGTGCACCTGTCTTATCCTTAGACATTGTTGTAATAGATTCAACAAGTTCATCCATTGCACGTTCTCTTTCATCATCAGATAAGCGATGCTGTACTTCATTTTTAGTCTGTCCCATCTTCTCTAATAAGACACGTATTTCTGGCTGGAAGATAACAACAATAGCCAATACTCCCCATGTGATTACTGCATCAACAATTGTACCAAGAGTAACTAATCCTAGAACACTTGTAATAGCCTTAACAAGAAGGACAACAATAACCCCTTTAAATAACTGCATAGTACGCATGTTTGTCTTGAACATCATGATACCATAGTATAATAAAACCCATACTGCCAATAAATCAATAGCTGATTTTGTAAACTTCCATATTATTGGTAATTCCGACGTAATAATATTTATCATAACATCAACCTCACTTACAAATATTATAGCAGTTTTAAGAATTAATGAAAATAAACATTGATAGGTTACACTTATAGATATTTGTAAAGTAAGCCTTTTCAAAACGTATAAAAGGGTGTAAAATACGTGACTAGGAGGCAGATTATGAATAACAAAATTATCATTGAAACTTCAGCTAGACATATTCACTTAAGTCAGGCTGATTTAGAAACATTATTTGGTAAAGGTTACGAACTAACAAAGAAAAAGGATCTTTCTCAGCCAGGTCAGTTTGCATGTGCTGAAAAGGTAAAGGTTGTAGGAACTAGAGGCGAAAAAGCTATGTCTGTTCTTGGACCTGTTAGAGACCATACTCAGATTGAATTAGCTCTTACTGATGCCAGATCATTAGGTTTAGAAGCACCTGTTAGAGGTTCTGGAGACATTGCTGGTAGTGGAGCTTGTAAATTAGTTGGACCTAAAGGTGAAGTTGAATTAACTGAAGGCGTTATTGCTGCAAAACGTCATATCCATTTTTCTCCAGAAGATGCTGAAGCAATGGGTATTAAGGACCGTCAGATTGTAAAAGTAGAAGTTGAAACAAATGGTCGTTCATTAATCTTTGGTGATGTTATGTGCCGTGTTAAAGATACTTATGCTACTTTCATGCATATCGATACAGATGAATCAAATGCTGCTGGTGGACCTAAAGAAGGTACAATTATTGTTGATTAATTTTAAAGGAGAAGCAGGTCGCTTCTCCTTTTTATTTTACTTTGATTGCATAATCTTCAATTCTTTTGATCTTCTGTGAGAATAATTCTATTTCATGATTATCGAAGTTCTCAAAGATATTGACATGATGCTCTTTTGGAATGACTGGACGATTCTTATTCATGACTGCAAGAACCATCTTCTCCTGAATACTTAAATCAGGATAATAGATTGCACCGCCAAGTCCTGCCATTGTCGTTACATTCTTTAATATAGAATAATCAAACTCTTTAGTAATATAACTCATGAATTCAGTATGGAAAAGAGCTGTAATATAAATAGAATAATGCTTCTTAATAAGTAATCCCTGATTCTTCTTGATAAAATCCACCATCTTTGGATCAAGTGCCCCATAATAAACAGGAACTCCTAAAACAATCGTATCTGTCTTCTCTAAGACAGCCATATCTAATTCATCTAAGTTCATCAACGTGCATGTATGATCAAGATATGTATTGATAACACGTGCTATTTTAGCTGTTGCTCCATGCTTTGATGTATAGAGTATTGTAATCATCCTCATCACTCCCTTTTATCTAATTCTAAACTAAATAATCAAAATAAAAAAGTGCCGAAGCACTTTTTTATTATTATTTATTCACTGCATCCTTAAGTGTAGAACTTGCTTTAAAAGCAGGAACTTTACTTGCTGGAATTTCGATAGTTTCACGAGTTCTAGGATTAATACCTGTTCTCGCTTTTCTTTCTCTTACTTCAAAAGTTCCAAGACCTTTTAAAGCCACTTTATCGCCTTCAACAAGAGCTCCAGATACTGCATCAACTAAAGCATTAATAGCACGTTCTGCATCAGCTTTAGTTAAAGATGCTCCTTCAGCAACTTTTTCTACTAATTCATTTTTCTTCATGAATAGATACTTCCTTTCTTTTCAACTTGTTCCATTATACCATTTTGTTGGTACTACGTATACAGTTATAATAAATATTGATTATAGAGTAAACCGTAACGCAAATATACAACATTAAAAAATGAAACTGTATCAATAAAACCAGAAATAGAAGACTGCGTATAATCACTCTCTTCACCATTTAAATGGTAATAGTAATCTACTTCAGGATTTGTATAATCCTTATTCATAGTCACAATCAAAATACGCGCCTTCTGTTTTTTAACACGTGTAACCAATGAATCAATCAATTCTCTTCTTGCACGTACTGTCACAATAATAACCAGATCATTTTCTTCAATCAGATCAAGTTTTTGAACTTCATCTCCTCTATTTGCAAAAGCATAGAGAAACTTTTCAAGTTTCAGCATCTTTAACTGAAAATCCTGACAGGCAATACGTGAGAACTGATAACCAATCATAAATACGTGAGGAGCATCATGAATAAGTTCGCAGATTTTATCGACATCATTGATATCTAGCTGCTGCTGTCCTAATTCCAATGATTTCTTTGTATCATCATAGACTTTATCTACAAGATATTGCGGATTCTTTTTGATCTTAAAATCGTCATCAAAAGAGAAATGAATTTCATCATGTGCTATTTCTAAAGCAATCGCCATTTCTTTTTTGAATGTTGCAAAGTTACGACAATTTAAATCCTTGCAGAATCTTGAGATTGTTGCTGGAGATGTATAACAAAGCTCTGCAAGATCATTAATTGAAATACTAGGAATCTGTTCAAGATGTGTAAGTATTGTTTTCGCAATACTGTAATACATATCCTGCCCAGATGAAAAGTTCACATATGTCATGAGAAGATATAGAATATCTGTCTCATTATAATCTCTAAATGGCTGATCCATAACTATTCCTTTCCTTTCAAATAATCCTGACGGCCTATTTCATAAAGATCATGTCCTTCACTATCAATTACAACAGTAAGTGGTAGATCTTCTACAACGAGACGACGTACCGCTTCAGGCCCGAGGTCTTCATAGGCAATCACTTCACATGATTTAATACAAGAGGCTATAATCGCTCCTGCACCCCCAATAGCACCAAAATAAACACCTTTGTATTTTTTCATTGATTCTTTTACGTCGTTGTTTCTTCTTCCTTTACCAATCATCCCTCTTAATCCCTGTGCTAACATGGTAGGAGAATAAGCATCCATACGATAAGACGTTGTAGGTCCACAGCTACCAATAATATGACCAGGCTTTGTAGGTGTAGGACCTACAAAATAAATCACCTGATCATAAGGATCAAAAGGAAGTGGTTCATTATTTTTTAATGCTTCTACAAAACGCTTATGCGCCGCATCACGTCCTGTATAAATAGTACCGCTTAATAATACTTGATCACCAACATGGAGTGATTCCACTTTTTCAATAGTAAGAGGTGTTTCTAATTTAATCATAATGTCGCCTCCTGATGACGTGATACATGACAACAGATAGCCACAGCGCAAGGTAAACCTGCAATATGAGTAGGACAAGTTTCTACATGTAAGGCAAGTGCTGTTGTCTTACCACCAAATCCTGCAGGACCAATACCAGTCGCATTCACCTTTTCCAACATTTCTTCCTCTAACGCACGATAACGAGGATCCGGATGATGTTCTTCTATCTTCTTGATCATCGCCTTCTTTGCAAGATAAGTGACATGATCAAATGTACCACCAATACCTACACCAATCACAATAGGAGGACATGGGTTAGGACCTGCATCTTCTACAACCTTGAGAACAAAGTCCTTTACACCTTCAATGCCATCACTTGGTTTAAGCATCTTCACCTGGCACATATTTTCACTGCCAAATCCTTTAGGTGCTACCGTAATCTTTAACTTATCTCCAGGCACAATATCATAATGAATAATTGCTGGTGTATTATCTTTTGTATTAATACGGTCAAAGACAGGATCATCCACCACACTCTTTCTTAAGTATCCTTCAGTATATCCCTGTCTGACACCTTCATTGATTGCTTCTGTAAGGTTACCTTCTACATAGACTTCCTGACCTATTTCTACAAAGATACAGGCCATTCCTGTATCCTGGCAGATTGGTTCCTGGTTATTAGCAGCAATATCCGCATTTTCCTTTAATATTTCTAATGTATGTTTAGAAACAGGAGAATCTTCTGTAGAGATGGCTTCTAATAAACGGTTATAGACATCTGTAGGAAGATGACAGGCACCTTTAATACATAACTCTTTAATTGTTTCTGTAATTATTTCTGATTTAATTATTCTCATATAACCACCTATACCAATTTCTTCTTCATTGACTTGAGATCTGGGCAGAATAAACTATAGTAACGTAAACTCATTAATTGTACAGCCGTTAAAAGTGCATGCTTAGTTGTCTTATTTTCAAGAGAACCACCGACTAATACCTTATATTCCACAGGAATACCTAGATTGTCTTCATGAGTAGAAGTAATCCATACAATATGACATTTAGATTTATGAAGATACTGTAAGACCTTATGTCCCACGTGTTCAAAATTACCATTCAACGAAATAACAATCGCAACAGAATCTTCAGTCATCTGTTTTGCACATTCTAACTGTCTTTCTGAATCCATATACGCAATAGTAAACTTCTCTAACATCAATAGATCCGTCTGTAGTAATATTGCAGCACTTGTTGAGAACTGCGTTCCAAAGAAAGCGACTTCTTCATGATCATGAATTAAATGAAGCACTTCATCCAATATTTTCCAATCAAGGATTTTTGAAATCTCTTGAGTAGATTCAATAATCTGCTGAGCAAACTCTTCTGTAGCCTTCTCTGGTGAATGTGCCATACACTCCAAATCAATATTAATCAAATTATTGAATTTCTTATTATTAGAATGAAAACTATTGCATTCCTGTTTTAAATGCGCAAAGTTTTCATAGCCTAAAGCACGACAGAAACGTGAAATGGTTGCAGGAGAGACAAAACATTCTTCTGCAAGTTCACTAATACGCATATCGGGGATACGATAAAAATTATTAGCCATAAATAAAGCTATAAAATAGTTTGTATCTGTTTCACTAGCTGTATCTAGATAGATCATCAGGCGATAAAATAAATTTTTCATATTTTCCTCCATTTCCCCGCACCTTCGTTGCGCGGACACAAATATATAACCAAACTCAAATCCA
>NZ_JBHSEB010000055.1:0-5335 GCF_042651925.1 Catenibacterium sp. GCM10023432
TAACTGATAATACCATTTTCTATAAAATCTAATTTATCTTCTTATTTCCAGTTTCTGCTTGCAATTCGGGCTTTCCTTTATTTTGTACCCCTTTTATTGTAAAATATGAAGTATATGGAGGTAGGTCAAAAATGACAAATGTAAAAGGTATTGCGGCATCTAGTGGTTATGCCATTGCGAAAGCATATAAATTAGATATGCCAGATTTAACTGTAACACGTACTACAGTTGAAGACACTGAAGCTGAAATTGCTTTATATAACAAGAGCGTTGCAGCCGTTAAACTTGAAATTGCTGCAATTAAGGAAGCAGCTACTAAAAACTTATCTGAAGAAGAAGCAGCAGTATTTGATGCTCATGCTCAGATTCTTGAAGATCCAGAACTTCAGTCACAGGTTGAAGCTAAGATCAATGGTGAAAAGTTATGTGCTCCAGCAGCATTAGAAGATGTAGCTAATTTATTCATTACTATGTTCTCATCTATGGATGATGCATATTTCAAAGAAAGAGCAGCTGATGTTAGAGACGTAACTACTCGTTTAAAAGCTAACTTATTAGGTAAGTCTTTACCTAACCCTGCTTTAATTGATGAAGAAGTTGTAATCATCGCTCACGATTTAACTCCTTCTGATACAGCTCAGTTAAATAAAAACTTAGTTCGTGGTTTCATCACTGATATCGGTGGTAGAACTTCTCACTCTGCTATCCTAGCTAGATCTATGGAAATCCCAGCAGTTGTAGCAACTAACGTTATTACTGAAACTGTCAATGATGGTGACATAGTTGTTCTTGATGGTTTAACAGGTGATGTATTTGTTAACCCTGATGAAGAAACAGTTTCAACTTATGAAGTTAAGAGAAAAGAATTCGAAGACTACAAAGCAGAACTTAAGACATTAAAGACTGCTGAATCAGTATCTACTGATGGTCATAAAGTATTATTAGTAGCTAACATCGGTTCTCCAAATGATATCGAAGCTATTAAACAGAATGGTGCTGAAGGTGTTGGTTTATTCAGAACTGAATTCTTATACATGGAATCAGATGAACTTCCAACAGAAGATTCACAGTATGAAGCTTATAAGACAGTACTTGAAAACGTAAATGGTCCAGTTGTTGTTAGAACAATGGATATCGGTGGAGATAAGAAGTTAAAGGCTCTTCCAGTTCCTGAAGAAATGAACCCATTCTTAGGTGTTCGTGCTATTCGTCTTTGCTTCCAGAGAGAAGAAGTATTCAGAACTCAGTTAAGAGCATTACTTCGTGCTTCAGTTTATGGTGATCTTAAGATCATGTTCCCTATGATTGCAACTGTTGAAGAATTCAAGAAGGCTAAGGGAATCTTATTAGATGAAAAGGCTAAGTTAGAAGCTGAAGGTGTTAAAGTTTCTGATTCAATCGAAGTTGGTATCATGATTGAAATCCCAGCTGCTGCTGTTCTTGCTGATCAGTTCGCTAAGGTTGTAGATTTCTTCTCAATCGGTACAAACGACTTAATCCAGTACACTTTCGCTGCTGACCGTATGTCATCTACAATCAACTACTTATATCAGCCATTCAACCCATCAATCTTAAGATTAGTTAAGAACACAATTGATGCTTCTCATAGAGAAGGTAAATGGACTGGTATGTGTGGTGAAATGGCAGGCGAAGCTCTTGCTGCACCATTACTACTTGGTTTAGGACTTGACGAATTCTCAATGTCTGCAACTTCAATTCTTGCTCAGAGAAAACGTATCAGAGAATTATCTTATGAAGATTCTAAGAAGTTAGCTGAAAAGGCAACTACTGAACTTTCTACAATGAACGAAGTTGTTGACTTAGTTAAAGCTGAAACTGGTATTGAAGGATAAAAAATACAATACTTGAGAGATGAACATTTGTTCATCTCTTTTTTTGTGCATGCAAAAAAACCACCTCTATAAAGAGGTGGCAAGTACTGATATTAGTTTGTACCGATAGACATTGTTTCTGCTGACACTCCAACGGCTAAAGCACGTTGAGTTCTTATATACATTCACTTCCAAATATACTCGAAAGCATATGAAACTAATGAGTTTCTATAAGACTTTCACTATCAATCATTCTATTGAATGAATTAACGATGGCATTAGGCTCGTCTCAAAACCTTTTATATATTTCTCTTTTAAATTGATATACTACTTAAATTATTTTTACCTGTTAATCTTTCAACCTCCAAATTATGAAGCCAATAGAAGTTCTCAAATCTGTCATTACATTTATCAATATCAAAACTCTTTAAATCATCTGCTATATTCATTATTAAGAAAGCGGAATAAAGGTCTCTCTGTATTTTTACTCCATCAAAATTATTCCATCTGTGTGATAAGGATTTCTTAGTATATGTTCCATCGAAATGATTAAACTAACTTGCTTTTGCTTCGGAAGTATCTATCTTTATTAGTTGCTCTCCATAATAACCTAATTTCCTATTTATTATTGTCAAGAGCATTGTTGGTGCTTTATTAGCTAAAGATTTACCAAATCGCTTCTTTCGCTTAATCTTACCTTTATCATTCTTTTCAGTCTTTTTAGCACGTTTTTGAAGTCCGGCAAAATTCATCTTTTCAACATACACCTTGTTATCAAGAGATATAATATAATTGGCTAGACACTCATGCTGATATCTACGTATAGCAGCCTGCTTTCTGTATAATTCTCTTAATTCATTCTGATATTTAATGTAATGATTTGATTTTTTCCATATAACTCTTTTATTGCCTTGTTTCTTAATAGTTCCATCTTCGTTATAATTATCAGGATTTGTAGAACGTTTTGATCTATCCATTTTTCTAAGAATTCTTCGTTTCTGATTTTCAATATTCTGAATTCTATCTGTAAGTTCTAATATCTTCACATCAGATTGACTTGCAATCGCAATAGTTCTAGTGCCGATGTCTAAACTAACATCACCATCACCGATACAATGCTTTATTTCACCTGTATCAGCATCTACCTTTATTGGTGGATTTCCTTTAAAAACAATCTGAACATAGTATTTATACTTATTCCTTATATATTTTCTAACGATTCTGTTATAACAGATTTTGCATTGCATAGCCAGATATTCATAATAATTACTGTAATCAATAACAACTGGAATTTCCAGACCATTCCAAAATATAATATCATCTTTAAAACGAATACCAGAACCATTTGATTTTCCTTCAAGACTATTTAATGTGCCATATTTCTTATAATAGACTTTTTTCCATTGCCATAGAGAAATTTCTCATAAGACTTCCATAATGCAGTCGCAATCTTTCGAGCAGTAAGTGAATCAATATTATCTTTAAAATGCTTCTGCATCATCTTGACATCCTTATGAAAGGAATATTCTGACATACCATATTGCTTGCGAATATCATTAATTTGTTTCCAGATATCTTTATCCGTTTTCTTATTGCCTGTCAGAGAAGACATAAGTTCTCTATATTTCTTTATCTTGATCATTTCTTTATAACGCTTCTGAGTTACGTTGACTAATGAATTATAAATCTGTCTTCCAATTTCGAAACGCTTATTCAAAATATCCTCTTGATATTTTTCTGTCTTTAAAGGAAATTCAACAACAAAGTATGCCATAATATTCACTTCATTTTCAAAATGTATATTATTCTATTAATATTGTTTCCTCTAATCTACTGCATAATATCCGATGGGTATAATGCTAGCAAATAATTCAACAATATATGAGAGTTGTCTTATCTACACGTTTGATTATGTAATACTGATGAGATTCGTAAAAATCAAACAAAAAGTCATAAAGCTATTTCATGTATTTAGAGAATTCAATAGAGTTATTAATGGTATTAGAATAGCTATAAGTGAACTGCAAAAGAGAAAAATATTCAAGGTTTAACATTTTTTGGCATATGTTTATAACATCTATCTAATTTCTTATTAAATTATACAACAAAAATAAAATCCATGCATCACGTTCATCTCCTAGAATGCCTATTAATAGGCGTTCAAAAAATAATTTATATTAATCTGTTGTTTGTATATTCGAATTTCCTTACATTATTTGCATGTTACCATTATTAATATTATTTATATTGTGTGTTATACATCCCACTCTGCAAAGGAGCGAGCTTTACGCACAGTTTTGTAAACAAAAATCAGTTTAAGACTTTTATTCAAGCCCCCTTGCTTCCTTTGTTGTCCATAGAAAACCTCCATAATTGTAATCGAGAGATATTTGATGACTGCAAAAAAAACTCTCTAAAGAGATACTAGAATCTATGATGATATGTCCCGTACATATCATCTCATCAACTATTTAATTGTAAGGATATCATTTGTACAAGTTCATGGCATCACTTGTGAAATATTTAGTCAGGCGCTTACATTCAAAGTCTCTTTAAAGTACTCTCTTTGATAAATAACACTGAAAAAGGAGGATTTTAATTATAATCCTCCTTATAACATATAACATTAATATAGTTCACCTATATAACTACTATTATTTAGACATTAATATAAACTGTTTTTATTCTGATATATACCAATTAAAGTATCACCCTGAATCATCTTCAAGATTCGAATCATATCACTTTGAGATACGCTGATACATCCAGCTGTTGCCCCACCTGTTGAACAATGTAGGAAAATAGCACTACCAGCACCAGGTGTACAAGCCGTATTGTAGTTAAGAGCAATCGCATATCTATACGCTGTTGGATAGCTGATCAAATGTTCAGCGCTGCTCCACTGTATACCTGTCTGACTTGCGTCTACGAGTTTGTTGTAATAGGCACTATGTACATCATCAACCCAATAATGATTATTGTTGACTTGAAGCCATCTTCTAGATGTACCAGGATTACCTGCTACACCAAAAGCCTGTCCAAAACTATAGATACCTCTTGGGGTCTTTCCATCACCCTCACGCTTATTTCCTGTGATACCATTTCTGCCTACTCTTGCTGAGCAGCTTAATGTTTCTGTCCATACACCATTATGTTTTGTATGTACTGTCAAAGTGGCATAACTACCACCATTTCCTACTACTGTAATTGCTTGTGTTGTTTGATGTGATATAGACATATTTGCAACAAAACTTTGATTTACAGGCTGTGACTGTGCAGAACCAGAATAATTCCAATCTAATACACCATGATTAATGTAGTAATAACTACCTGCATGATAGGCTAAACCTGTATAGTTCCAATCAAGAACACCGCCTCTAATATAATACCATGTACCAAAGTACTGGAATAAATCAGTATAGTTCCAGTTTAGCTTACCATTTTCTACATAATACCAAGTACCATAGTATTTAGTTAGATTAGTGAAATTCCAATCTAACTGT
>NZ_JBHSEB010000056.1:0-996 GCF_042651925.1 Catenibacterium sp. GCM10023432
GCCCCGGTAGATCTCATAATAGAAACATCAAACGAAAGTCGTTCATATATTTTAACTACAGATTTGACTAATCGGACAAATTATAAACCTTTTTGCGATGAAATAGAATATTTTTTAAAAAATCGTGAAAACGATACTTTTTTGGCTGCAATAAAATAAAAGTCAGAATAATATATCTGCTGATATATCATCTGACTTAAATTCTAGCATTATTAACTTAATGACATTGCCCGAAGGTTCTTTTATGCTTTAATAATCTTTAATACTGGTTCATTCTTTTCTAATAATCCAAATAAGAATGCACCGATTTCTAATACAACAACTTCACCTACAAATACATATACTGCATTTAATAGGAAAGGTGTATGGAATGCAAGTGTTAATTCGATACCTACAATAATACCGTTGATTAAACCACCTAAGATAGCACCAACATAACGGTTAGATACTTTGTTCATTGCGATAACTGCAAGTAAAGTCGCAAATGTACCAAATACCATGTCATAAGCACCAAGAGATGATGGAACGTTCGCAATGAAGCATCCTAATACTAATCCTGGGATATATTTCTTATTGTAGAATGCAAGAAATATCATTACTTCTGAAATTCTCATCTGCACCTGACCATAAGAAATTGGCGCTAAGCCAATAGTGAGTGCTGCGTAGACTGCAGCGATGACTGCGTTTAATGCAATCGTTTTAACGTCTAATTTTTTCATATTCGATTTTCTCCTTCTTCTAAAGAACAGTTAGAAGCCAAACATCATGAATTATATTCATATGTTCTTAGTTTTTTTATACTGGGTTTGGCTCTCGAACCAGTTCTCAACTACTATATCATTTACAGGTATGGGAGACAAGAAAAAGAGTAAAAAAAACGAGTCAAGCGGTACTTGACTCATCGGCTCATCGCATTTTTGAATTGCGACCTGGCAGCTTGCTATTGTCGCGTCTTCACACTATCGTCGCCGTTATGATGCTTAACTTCCGTGTTCG
>NZ_JBHSEB010000057.1:0-16502 GCF_042651925.1 Catenibacterium sp. GCM10023432
AAATCCACGATTGAACAATTAAGGAGAGTTACTTTTTTTGTTTCCTCCTCGTCATTTCATATTGTCTAATTATAGTACAAATGGAAAATCCATGCATCAAGTTCAGCTTCATGAACGCCGTTTATTAGGCGTTAATAAAATTTAATTTTCACTAAGCAGTGGTTTTGAGTATTCAAATTATGGTTTTTATTTTTTTGTTCCATTACTTCATCTAATAAATCGTTACACGGTTTCCATAATCTCCAATACACTGGTCTACAATAGTTCTTTCGCATTACAAAACTATCTTAAAAATGCAAGTTGATTTAGTAAATGCTGATTATAAGTATAATAATGCCTATTAGTTTGGGTTCGGTTTACCTTTAAAGTTCCTTCTCTATCTCAACGTTATAATATCTTAACAGATACGCCTAAAAGTTAAGCAAAATCCTTTGGTTTATAATTTGTGAGATTTGATGCATTCATTTTAACGCTCTCCTTCGAGGTGATTTGAACACATTTAATCACAATAGTTAATATATTTAGTTACTTATATTTTCCTCCTTTTCCCCATTATAGCATGCTATAATGAGGAAAACAAAGAGGAGATGGAATCATGTGGGTTGTTGAAAGAATTGATGAAAAAGGGTATTATCATCTAGAAAACTTAAAGACAGGTGAAACCATTTTAAAGAGGGGTTTAAATGCACATGAGAATGATGTATTAGATGAATGCTTCCATGTTTTACCTGAAGAGACTAAGAAGAGAAAACAAGAAGTGGATGATTTGTTCCACTCTCTTTTATAGAGGTGACTACATGTTAATTAATATACAGAATTTATCTTATGCGATTGGTGAGAGACAGTTGTATAAGAACTTGAATATGATTGTAGAGGATACAGATAAGATTGCCTTAGTTGGTGTCAATGGAACAGGTAAGAGTACTTTATTAAAGATGATTGCCCATCATGACAGTCCTGCAATCACTTATAAGAAGGATCTAAAGATTGCATACTTATCTCAGAATCCTGTATTTAGAGATAATGAAACGATTCTCAATGAATCAAAACATATTCTTAAGGATGTCCCTGAATATTCTATTAAGTCTTCTTTGACACGTTTTGGTTTAGAAGATATGGATCAGGTAATCAGTACTTTATCTGGGGGGCAGAAAAAACGTTTAGCTCTTGCAATCGTATTACTGGAAGAATGTGATCTACTTATTCTAGATGAACCGACTAATCATCTAGATACTCCTATGATTGAATATCTAGAAAAATATTTAATTAAGCGTTCTAAAGGTTTACTTATGGTCACTCATGATCGTTACTTCCTAGAACGTATTACAAATAAGATTTATGAATTAGATAGAGGTGAGATTTTCCCTTATGTTGCTAACTATTCTCATTTCCTAGAATTAAAAGCTGAAAGAGAAAACAATGCCTTACAGGCACAAAGAAAAAGAAACCTCTTCTTAAAGAAAGAATTAGAATGGGTCAGAGCAGGTGTTCAGGCACGTTCTACTAAGAGTAAAGACCGTTTACAGCGTTTTGAAGAATTATCTTCTATTGAACAGATTCAGGACAAAGGAACTGTTGAACTTATAGATACTACAAGTCGTTTAGGTAAGAAGACTATTGAGTTAGTGAATGTGTCTAAAAGTTATCCTGATAAGGTGATGTTTAAGCCATTTTCTTATTTATTTAAGAGATTTGACCGTATAGGTATATTAGGACAAAATGGCTGTGGTAAGACAACACTACTCAATATGATTGCAGGTATTATCACCGATTATGATGGTGAGATTATTATTGGTGATACAATCCGTATGGGCTATTTCCAGCAGCATTTCCATTATGATGATCCTACAATGAGAGTTATTGATTATATTAGAGAAACAAGTGATAATCTAGAAACAAGCGAAGGTACACTTAGTGCTCGTAATATGTGTGAACGTTTCTTATTTGATGACCATGCCCAATATACACAGATTGGTAAGTTATCAGGTGGTGAACAGAGAAGACTTTATTTATTAAAGGTTTTAATGGGTGCACCGAATGTATTACTATTAGATGAACCGACTAATGACTTAGACATTGAAACATTGAATGTATTAGAAGATTATCTAGATACATTTAAAGGTATTGTGATTACTGTATCCCATGACCGTTATTTTCTAGATCGTATTGTGGATGGTTTATTTGTCTTTAAGGATCAGGAAATTCATTATGTGAATGGTGGCTATAGTGCTTCTATTGATATCACTAATACTAAGAAAGAAACAGAATCTCAAAGAGAAGACTATCGTAAACAGGCTAAAGAAAATAGAAAGAGAAGATTAACCTTCAGTGAAAAGAAAGAACTAGAAGGTATGGATGATCTTCTTATGAATCTAGAAACACGTTTAAGTGAAATCGATGAAGAAATGGGAAGTACCCAGGATTTTGAAAAGCTTGATGAATTAAGTAAAGAACGTGATGAAGTTGAAAAGACTTTAGAAGAAAAGAATGAACGTTATCTAGAACTATTAGAAATAGAAGAAAGCTAATGAAAAGAGGAACCCATTTGGATTCCTCTTTTGCTATATAAGGAGAAGCATTAGACTCATTTGAATAATTTGTCAAACCCATCTTATTGATATTGAGTTCTTTTTATTATTAGACTAGTAATGGATTCAACATTTTATTAGAAATTTTCATTTCTCACTGAATATAAGATCGAGTCTTACTATAATTGCCGTATTTCTTCATTTTACTTTTCGGTTCGTTAGACTAGGAAGTCAAGTAACATGTCTTATATTTAATGTTTTATCTTCTGTCTTCTCTTTTCGCTTATATCATATATTATCATTTGTACGAATGCAAGCGTTTACAACAAATTTTTATAAAATGAAAATTTATTGTAAAATAGATGCTTTTTCACAAATACAATTGACGTTAGTATACATATACTATACAATACAACTACGCCAGCAGTAGAAGTACTCTAAGTGAGCTTACCTGCGCAAAAATCTCCTTGTCCATCGACAAGGAGTTTTTTTCTCCAAATGAAAAAGCTATGGCTTTTACATCACCATAGCTTTTTCTGCTGGATACTAGGATTACATCTTTTGGATTCAATTTCCAGCGTTAATAGATAAATAGAAAACCTTTTCACAGCCTTCTGATATATAGATCAACGTACCTTATTATTATATTCAGGAACTATCTCCCGTTTTCCACCTTTCTTATAGACCATATTATTAATAAAGCATATAAATCATTATTGGTGGATAAATACGTTTTTCCTAATTTAATTGAGTATCCTCAACGGATACTCAGTCACAGTATCCCATGGGAATCTCTCCTTTCTGACTAAGTTCTTTGAGATGAATGTATATGTTAAGGAGGTCTTCCTCCTCTCTTTCTGACTTAATTGTAACCTAATAATCGCAATTATGCAAGCGTTTACATTCTGTTTTTATATAATGAAAATGCTTGTTTTGTGAACTACCTCGACTTAATACTCCGTATTTGAAGTCAAGGCTTCTAGGATGCTTACGCATCCGTTTAAGAAGATTGATATTTAAGTCTCCACCTATTGCTAGGCAATCCTTATTCTTATTCCGTGTCCACTTCGCCTCTACTGTATAGGATGTTTACATCCACAACTCTACTTTTACGCAAGATATTTAATGCACCATTCACATCTGCATTCAGAACTTGTCCACTCGCTGTTCTATACTGTCCACGATGTATTCTCTTTCCACTGAAATAGTATTCTTCAGTATCATCACTCTTATAGACTGGTATGACATCCTTATCCCAGAAGCTGGCCTTTGAGGTGTAGGATTCCTCCTGCATTACAAGTATGATGCCATTCAGCTCACAGAGATATTCAAGCTTATCTCTCAGCTTTCCATATGGAATATTGACGAAGATCTGATTGTTTCTTCTGCCAATGTTGGAATCCTTCTGAAATGTTTCATTATAGCCCACAACAAGAGTTCCGATATCATGATTGATACAGTAATCAATCACAATGCGTGCAGTCTTGTTCATGTAATCATTTATTTTATTGTTACGCCTGCGTGCTAATGCCTTCTGTCTGTTGGTTGTCTTCCTGTCATAGTCCTGCTTATCCTTGATGGACTGTAATCTTGCATTTTTCTTGTTAAACCACTGGTTAATGGACTTCAGTCTTCTTCCATCGATGATGAATGTTTCAACTTTACTTGACAGGCCAGTGACAAGATTATTGATATCAAGGTCTAATGCCAGTGCATTTGTTGTATTGAGATTCCTTTGAATGCATTCAGCTTCATAGGTATACTGAATTTCAAAGAACCTGGCATCTGCCTTTGGTATGATACGTATTTCCTTCACTTTCTTATCAAGCAGTATAGGTGGAATAGTAATCTCAACAGCCTTATGTGTCTTTCTGAAGCTGTTTGAATATGGAAGTATGAGCCTATTCCCTTCAAGTCTTACAAATCCAATGACGAGTGTAGTATATCCATCACTAGGAAGATAGTGTGGAAGTCTGCAGTCCCTAAGTGCATGCTTTCCCTGCTTTGCCTTTTTAAGAAGACCAAAGAATGATTTGAATGAACCATCTACAACCTTGAGTATCTGCTGTGCCATATTGGAATTAAGCGTTCTATAGTTATCAGACGACTTCAGAAGTGCATAGTTCAACTCAAACTTGAGATACTTGCCTTGGCGCAAAGTAGTGCTGTCTGATGTTATAGATTGCCTGATTAGTAAGATTCTTTGCAATATGACATAATTCCTTGATGGAACAATAGTCTTCCTTGGACAGATGCTTTACCTGCTGCTTGACTGTAAGATATATAATCTCCTTTCTGTAGATTTAGGAAAAGAAGTTTCCTATATGTATTATACGATTTCTAACTCCAGAATTTCTCAATTAGATGCATTAAAAGCATTCACCCCACACTATTTTTATATTGAGGTGGGGTTTTCTGCTTGTTTTATACAACTCTTTTTACTATAATAACATTAGTTATATGACTGACGGAAGTGGAATTGACCACAGGGAGTATAATAAATCAAAATGAAGAAGCCGACCGTCTGGGCAAAGAAGCCTGGAGTATGTGTCGGCTTCTTTTTTTGGAGGAATCTATGAAAGAATTAGAATTAAAGTATGGCTGTAACCCTAATCAGAAACCTGCTAAGGTGTTTATGGAAGAAGGAGAACTTCCTTTTACTGTCTTAAATGGTAAACCTGGTTATATCAACTTATTAGATGCTTTTAATAGCTGGCAGTTAGTGAAGGAATTAAAGGAAGCAACTCATATGAGCTGTGCAGCAAGTTTTAAGCATGTATCTCCTGCCGGTGTAGCTATTGGGACACCTTTAACTGAAGTAGAAAGACAGATGTATTTTGTAAAGGAAAGTGCTGAAGAGTTAAGTCCAATTGCTAATGCATATATTAAGGCAAGAGGTAGTGACCGTATGAGTTCATATGGTGATTTCTGTGCTCTTTCTGATGTATGTGATGAAGTGACTGCTAAGCTTATTAATCGTGAAGTAAGTGATGGTATTATTGCGCCTGGTTATACAAAAGAAGCTTTAGAAATACTTAAGAAGAAAAGAAGAGGCACTTATTGTGTATTACAGATGGATCCTCACTATGTACCTAATCCAGTAGAAATCAAACAGGTATTTGGTATTACATTCCAGCAAGGTAGAAATAACTGCGTGATTAATGAAGAGATGTTTAAAGATGTTGTATCTAAAAACAAAGATATCCCTGAACATGCATTACATGACTTAATCCTTTCTATGATCACATTAAAGTATACACAGTCTAATTCTGTATGTTATGTCAAGAATGGTCAGGCTATTGGTATTGGAGCTGGCCAGCAGTCTCGTATCCATTGTACAAGACTTGCTGGTAATAAGGCAGATGTCTGGTTCTTACGTCAGCATCCTAAGGTATTAGGTTTACAGTTTGCAGATGGTTTAAAACGTGCTGAAAAGGATAATACAATTGATGCATATGTATCAGATGATTATGAAGATGTACTTGGTGAGGATGTATGGCAGAACTATTTCAAGATAAAACCAGAAGTATTTACAAGAGAAGAAAAGAAAGAATGGTTAAAGAAGAATACAGATGTTGTACTAGGTAGTGATGCATTCTTCCCATTTGGAGATAATATTGAACGTGCCCATAAGAGTGGTGTGAAGTATGTGGGTGAACCTGGTGGTTCTATTCGTGACGACCATGTTATTGATACATGTGATAAGTATGATATGGTTCTTGCATTCACACATCAGAGATTGTTCCATCATTAATGCACACTTTTGAAAAAACTATGTTATAATGCACTTTATGAGAATAAATGAGAATGTAGAAATCAAGGAACTCACTACAATGCGCCTAGGCGGTCTAGCGCGTTATGTGATTGAATTAGAGACCGTAGAAGATGTAGAAAAAGCTTACTTATTTGCAAAAGAACGTCATCTTCCTGTATTTATTTTAGGAACAGGAAGTAATGTAATTGGAAAAGATGAAGGTTTCAAGGGGGTTATTCTTTTAAACCGTATTAAGGGTATACGTTCTATTGATGAATTGACAGTTGTTGCAATGGGTGGAGAACTACTTGATGATCTTGTTGCTTTTACTACAGAAAAAAATTTATCTGGTATTGAAGCATTGAGTGCTATTCCTGGTACAGTAGGTGCTGCACCTGTACAGAATGTAGGTGCCTATGGTCAGGAAATTGTACAGGTATTAGACTCTGTTCTTGCTTATGATTTAAAGGAAGAAAAGTATGTCACTATTAAGAAAGAAGATATGAAGCTAGGCTATAGATCAAGTATCTTCAATCATGGTGAAGATGCAGGACGTTATTTGATTATCTCTATGACTATTCACTTAAGTCATGATACACTTACTCCTCCTTTCTATACTTCTTTACAGAATTATGTAGAAGAACATCAGATTACTGATTTCTCTCCTAAATCTATTAGAGAGATGGTGACTGAAATACGCTGGTCGAAGCTTCCTAAACCTGAAGAAATGGCAAGTTCTGGATCATTCTTTAAGAATGTTTATTTAGATGATGCTGAAGCTGATCGTTTAAGAGGTATGAATGTACCGGTATGGGAAGGAAATAAAGTCCCTTCTGGATGGTTGATAGACCATGCTGGATTAAAGGGAATGGTTTTCCATGGCATGCGTGTATCTGAGAAAGCTGCACTGATCTTAATTAATGAAAGTGCACAAAGTTATGCACACTTAAAACAGGCTAGAGAAGAAATCGTTTCTATTATTGAAAAGAAATATGGTTTAACTCTACAACAGGAGCCTGTTGAACTGGAATAAATTTTATTCCAGTTTTTTTGTGTTCCTTCTTATGATATAATTAGTTAGATTAGGAGGAATTGCTATGTTATTTATCACTGACAATGAATTTGAACGTGTTGTATCTAGAGCACGTAACCGTGATATTGCACGAGAATATTATCGAAGAGATTATGTTGTGAATGTTTCTATTACAACTGATAATCGTGGTTATTATCATATTTCTGGTAAGGTTATGATTAATGGTAATATCTATCTTCCTCGTGTTCTTGTAAATCCCAATTCTAAAATAGTTTCTACAGACTGTAATTGTATTTATGCCGATGAATATACAGCCTGTGGTCATATAGGCGCCCTTATCTTAAAGGTTCAGGAGTTATCTCCTAATACATTCCCTTATCGTTATGCTGTTGATTTACAAAAGCGTGCACAGGAAGAAAAGAAAAGTGCTATGAGAGAACGTCTTTTATGGGAACAGCGTATGCAGGAATATAGACGTAAAGAAAGAGAAAAGGAAACCAATGAACTGACTGATTATATAAAAAAACAATTAGTGAATCAGTTTACACCTGTTGATTCTACACCTGTTCATTTAAGACTATTTGCAGATGACTGGCAGTTTGGCATTACTTTAAAGATTGGACGTAATAGAGATTATATTGTAAAGAGTATTCCTAATTTTGTGACACAAATGCAAAATAATGAATATCATACGTATGGGAAGACACTCGCTTTTGTGCATAATCCTGATATTCTTGATGAACCTTCAAAGAAGATTTATCAATTTATTTTAAGATATTATCATTCACATTTATCTAGTAATAACACTTTATTCATCAATGATGATAATGTCGATGCTTTCTGGGATTTACTTGAAGAAATCCCTCAGGCAATGCATCCTTTTGCCCGTTTAGAGGATGAATTACATCCTGTTGTATCAGTGTCTAAGGATAAGCATGATACAATTCTAGAATTGGACACAGACCTCTCACCTTACTATATTGGTAAGAAGAACTTATATAATTATAGCCCTTCCACACATTCTTTTACACGTTATCGTTTTGATAAGCAGGGAGTAAGTGTTGAGTTATTGAATCGATTTGATACATTACAGCGTCTTTATGTATCCCATGATCAGTTAGAAAACTTTACACGTTATATTATTTCTCCTACAAAGAAATATATTGAGTATATAGGTCTAGAAGATAAGATTAAGGAAGAAACGCATTTAGAAATCTATGCAGATGTAGATGAAGATGAATATGCTTTAGTTAGCCTAATTGGAACATATGAGGATGGTAAGCATGATATTCTTAAAGAAGATGTGCCTCATTCTTTAAAGGCAGATTTGATTATTAGTTTCCTAGAGAAATATAATCCTGATGATATGTCAGGACCTATGCGTTTTGATACACATCGTGATGAAACAATTGATATGATTCATGATGGTTTAAATCACTTGAATAAGTTGACAGATGTTTATGTATCTGATTCTTTACAGGCTATTGGTTCTAAGAAGTCTATGAACTTATCTGTTGGTATTAAGGTTTCTCATAATTTATTAGAAATGGATCTGGATTCTTTAGATGTTCCTAAAGAAGAACTGGCTGATATTATAGCAAGTCATCAGAAGAAGAAACGTTATCATCGTTTAAAGAATGGTCAGTTACTTTACATTGATACACATGAATTAGATGAGTTAGGTCAGATGATGGATCAGTATCATATTCTACCTAAAGATATTTCTGAAGATGGTACTATTGACTTAAATCTGAATAGAGCTCATCAGATGGACTTAGCCACTCAAGGTTTTGAATATGTACAGGTCAACCGTGAAGAATCATTTAAGGATGTATTAGACCATTTAAAGAACTATACACATCATGAACATCCTTTAAATGAGCGTTATGTACCTATTTTAAGAGATTATCAGAAGGAAGGTTTCCAATGGCTTTCTACTATGAATGATCTACATTTTGGTGGTATTCTTGCAGATGATATGGGGCTAGGTAAAACGATTCAGATTATGAGTTTATTAGAAAGTAATGAACATCACTTTTCTATTATTATTTGCCCGGCTTCATTGATTTTAAACTGGTTAGATGAGTTTAATAAGTTCTCTTCTCATTTAAAGGTGACTTGTGTTATGGGAAGTGCGAAGGAACGTAAAGAGATTATTAAAAGCTATAATCAGTTTGATGTTATGATTACTTCTTATGACTATATTCGTAAGGATTATGAACAATATAAAGGTATCACATTTGATTTTATTGTCTTAGATGAAGCGCAGTATATTAAGAATCAGAAAACTAAGAATGCGATTGCAGTTAAGTCATTAGAAGGTAAACAGCGTTTTGCGTTAACTGGTACACCTATTGAAAACTCACTTGCTGAGTTATGGTCCATCTTTGACTTCTTAAATAAAGACTATTTATATAACTATCGTTATTTTAAGTCTCATTATGAAGCACCTATTGTCAAGGATCATGATGAAGAGGTTCAGACACAATTACAGAAGATGATTTCACCTTTTGTATTAAGACGTACGAAGAATGAAGTATTAAAGGATTTACCTGATAAGATTGAAAATACTGTACTTGTAGACTTCAGTGAAGATGAAAAAAAGCTCTATTTAGCACATTTAGCACAGGCCAATCAGTTATTAAAGACTTTAGATGGGTCTAAGGATCGTATTCAGATTCTTGCCATGTTGACTAAGTTAAGACAGATCTGCTGTGAGCCTCGTATTGTATTTGATGATATAAAACATAAGTCTTCTAAGATGGAAGCCTGCTTGAATATTATTCAGACATATAAGGATAATAATAAGAAGATTATTGTATTCTCGTCATTTAAGAGTTTATTGAATCTTCTTGCGAAAGAATTAGATAAGAGTAAGACATCTTATCATATGTTGACTGGTGATACAGAAAAAGAGAAACGTAAAGGATTAGTAGATGCTTATCAAAACGATGATACAACAGTCTTCTTAATTAGTTTGAAGGCTGGAGGTACTGGTTTAAACTTGACTGCTGCAGAAGGTGTTGTTCATTTTGACCCTTGGTGGAATATGTCTGCACAAAATCAGGCAACTGATAGAGCGTATCGTATTGGACAGAAGAATAAGGTATTTGTATATAAATTGATTATGGCTGATTCTATTGAAGAAAAGATTCAGACATTGCAGGCCGCAAAGAAGGATCTTGCAGATCGTTTTGTAGAAGGTAATAGTGGTTCTATTACAACTATGAGTGGTGAAGAAATCATGAGTTTATTTAGCGAGGATTAACATGAAGAAGATGACTATGGCCGATATTGCGAAAGTTGCAGGTGTTTCTAAGACAACTGTTTCTCGTTATTTTAATGGTGGCTATGTAAAAGAAGAAACACGTCAGAAGATAGAGAAAATTGTAAAAGAGTATGATTATGAGCCTAATGTGCTTGCTGCGAATTTAAAAGCCAACAAGACACATACTGTGGGTATTGTATGCCCTACTCTTACTTCATATGCTTCTAGTCGTATGATGATGAACATTGATCAGTTCTTAAAGAAGCATCATTATACGACAATTATCATTAATACAAATCATGATGAACTCGACGAAATCAAATCTATTACTAAACTTATGCAATTAAGAGTGGATGGAATTGTCCTGCTTGCAACATCTATCACAATGGCACATAGAGATATTGCCTCTAAGAGTTCCATTCCTATTGTCTTTATGGCGCAGGCCTATGATGATGGTGTAAGTGTTATTAATAACGATTATGAAGCAGGTTATAAGATAGGTGAGTATATTTATAATAATGGTCATAAGAATGTTGTATATGCAGGAGTAAGCAGAAAAGATGTGGCTGTAGGAGTCATTCGTAGACAGGGTGTTTATGATGGCTTACAGGATGTGCATCCTCATTTTCTAGAAACAGACTTTTCTGTGGAAAAGACTATGGATAAACTCAATGACTACTTAAAGAATCATACATGCCCTACTGCTATTATCTGTGCAACAGATACGATTGCGATGGGATGTATGAAGGTTCTAAAAGATCACGGTTTACGTATTCCTGAGGATGTTTCAGTGACTGGATTTGGTGGTTATTGGACTTCTACTGTAATGTCCCCTGCCCTTACAACTATTAAGTTCCATTATGCCCATGCTGGACAAATGGCTGGACAAATTATTCTTGATATGATTGAAGAAAAAGAGGTAGAACGTGCTACACTTATTGACTTCACATTTATAGAAGGAGAAAGCGTCAGAAGTATCTGATGCTTTTTTTATAAAAAAAAGTGGTATCGGTTCCATATTTTTATTGACAAGTGTTTATCCTTGACATATGATACAGATGTGGAATCGGTAACACACCGATAAAGGAGGAAATTTCAATGGACTACAATAAAGTCGCAAAAGAAGTCATCTCCCATGTTGGTGGACCTAAGAACATCAAAAAGGCATTTCATTGTGCTACTCGTTTAAGATTGATGTTGAAGGATCCATCATTGGCAGATGAAAAAGCTTTAGAATCTGTAGATGGAGTTAAGGGAACATTCCTTGTCCAGGAACAGTTCCAGATTATCTTCGGAAGTGGTACTGTGAACCTTGTCACAGATGAAGTATTAAAAGAATTAGGTATGGACTCTCAAGATCAGGCTGATGAAGAGATTGTAGAAAAGAAGGGAAATCCAATCAGCCGTGCTGTTAAGACATTAAGTGATATTTTCGTACCTATCGTTCCAGCCATCGTTGCGGGTGGTTTATTGATGGGAATCAATAACGTATTAACTGCACAGGGATTATTCTTTGCGAATAAGAGTTTGATTGAAGCTTATCCAATGTGGAAAGACTTTGCGACAATCATCAACTTATTCTCTAATGCAGCATTCACATTCCTTCCAATTCTCGTTGGATTTAGTGCTACTAAGAAATTTGGTGGTAACCCTTATTTAGGTGCTGTCATGGGTATGATCATGGTACATCCTGATTTATTAAACTGTTACAACTATGGTAAAGTAGCAACACCTTTCTGGAACCTATTTGGTTTAAAAGTTGCTGCAGTAGGTTATCAAGGAACAGTTCTTCCTATCTTATTTACATCTTGGGTAATTGCAAAGTTAGAAACTAAGTTACATAAGATCACACCTTCTTGGTTAGATAACTTAACGACACCATTATTATCAGTATTAATTACTGGATTTATTACATTCTTAGCTGTTGGTCCTGTATTAAGAGAAGCAGGTAATGTACTTGCAGATGGATTACAATGGTTATATTTCTCATTAGGCCCTGTTGGTGGTGCAATCTTTGGTTTCTTATATGCACCTATCGTTATTACTGGTATGCATCAGAGCTTTATCGCAATCGAAACACAGTTGCTTGCAAGTGCAGCACATAGAACATTCATCTTCCCTATCGCAACAATGAGTAACGTGGCTCAGGGTGCTGCAGTATTAGCTGTATTCTTCTTATCTAAAGATGCTAAACAGAAATCACTATGTAGTGCATCTGGTATTTCAGCATTACTTGGTATTACTGAACCTGCAATGTTCGGTGTTAACTTAAAACTTAAATATCCATTCATTGGTGCTATCTGTGGTTCTGCTGTTGGTTCAGCCTGGATTGCAGGTACTAAGACTCTCGCAAGTGCTGTAGGTACTGCTGGTATTCCTGGTTTCATTTCTATTCCACCAGAAAGCTGGGGTAACTATGGTATTGGTATGGTTCTTGCAATCGTAGTGGCATTCATTGTCACTTGTATCCTACACAAGAGAAATGTAGAAGGTAAAACTCCTGCTGAAAACGAAAACTTAGCTGCACCTATGAAAGGTAATGTCGCTCCTATTACTGAATGTCCTGATCCAACATTCGCTTCTAAAGCTATGGGTGATGGTTTCGTAGTCTTCCCAGAAGATGGTAAATTCTATGCACCAGCGAATGCTGAAGTGACTATGACTTTCCCTACTAAGCATTCATTTGGTTTAATGACAAATGATGGTACAGAAATTCTTGTACATATTGGTTTAGATACTGTTGAATTAAATGGTGAACCTTTCACTATGCACGTTAAAAAAGGTGACAAAGTAAAGAAGGGTCAGCTACTCGTTGATGTTGATTTAAAGGCTATTGAAGCAGCTGGTAAAGAAACTGCGACTGCAGTAGTTATTACAAATGGTAAAGCAGTAAACTTAATTAAGAGTGGTGCTGTTGATGCAAAAACAGATGTTGTAGAAATAGCGAATCCAGTTGTAGAAGTTAAGGCTGCATAAGGAGATTTTTATGAAGGAAATGTATAAACTAAAGTATCATCTAGAACCTGTATCTGGATGGATGAACGATCCTAATGGGCTCGTAGAAAAAGATGAAGTATATCATATCTATTATCAGTATTCTTACGAACCTGAAGGTGGATTGAAATACTGGAAACAATTCACTACTAAAGATTTCCTTCACTATCAGGATGAGGGGATTGCCCTCTCTCCTGATCATCCTCATGATCAGGGTGGTGCTTATTCTGGGTGCTGCTTCAATGATCATGGATTGTTACGTTATTTCTATACTGGTAATGTAAAGCTGCCTGGCGATTATGATTATATTAATGCAGGTAGAGAACATAATGTGATGATGGTTGATTCACAAGATGGGCTTGTATTAGATCATAAGGAAGTTGTGCTTTACAACAAGGATTATCCTGAAAACATGTCTTGTCATGTAAGAGATCCCTTCGTTTATGAAAATGATGGTATGTATTATATGGTTCTAGGAGCAAGAACCCTTGATTCACATGGCTGTGTGATTTTATATTCATCAAAAGATTTAAAGAAGTGGGATTACATGAAGACTGTTGACTACCATAAACCTTTTGGTTATATGTGGGAATGTCCGAATTATATAAGTTTTGAAAAGAAGAAGTTCTTATTCTGTTGTCCTCAGGGACTAGAAAGCCATAACTATGATTATGAAACTATTTATCAGAATGGATACTTTCCTCTTACAACAGATTTAGAGAAGGATTGCGTTTTAGAGGACTTTATCGAGTTTGATCATGGGTTTGATATCTATGCCCAGCAGTTCTTCAAAGATGAAAAAGGCCGTATGATCATGGCAGGTTGGATGGGGCTTCCTGATATTGATTATACAAATCCTACTGTAGAAGAAGGACGTCAGCATGCCTTCACTCTCTTTAGAAAGATTACTGAGCACGAAGGTAGACTCTATCAGTTCCCTATTGAAGAATATAAGTCTTTAAGAAAAGAGAAGAAAGAAGTACAGGGAACATCTCTTACAATGAATACGTCTTGTTTTGAATGCCATATAACTGACCTCCCTCAGTCATTCAAACTTCATTTAAGAGGTGTGAATATGAATTATGAAAATGGTCTTCTCACTATTGATATGAATAAGAGCGGTTCAGGTCGTGGTGTGAAGCATATTAAAATTCCTGAAATGAATAATATGACTTTGTTTAGCGACACATCTTCTTTAGAACTATTCATCAATGATGGTGCTTATGCCTTTACTACACGTATTTACAACAATTCAGATACTATTGAAATTATAAGTAATAAAGAAATTGATATGACTGCTTATCAATTAAAAGCGATTGACTTAGAACCTGCCAAATAGGCAGGTTCTTATCTTTTTAGCACTTTACAAAAGAAAGTGCTAATTTTTAGCACTCAAGTGTTGACTTTGCTAAAAGAGCGACTATAATAATAGTTGTAATCGATAGAGAGATTACTAGAAAAAAGAAAAAACGTTGAGAGAGGCGAACAAATATGAGATATTATCCAAGTTTTAGTGATGTGTTTGATGATTTATTTGATTCAGGAGTCAATACTACAAAAGCAAATACAATGTTATGTGATATTCGTGAAACAGAAAATACATATGTTATGAATATCGCTCTTCCAGGATATAAGAAAGAAGATATTGCTTTGGAGCTTAAGGAAGGCTACTTAAAAGTATCAGCATCTGCTAAGAAAGAAGAAACAGCTGGACGTATTATAAGACGTGAAAGATATAGTGGTAACTGTTCTAGAAGTTTCTATGTAGGTGAAGGATTTACTGAAGAAGATATCAGAGCTAAGTTTGATAATGGTGAATTAATGATTTCAGTTCCTAAGGAAGTTCCAAAGAGAGTTGAAAAGAAATCAATTACAATCTACTAATAACACGAGATCTATGATCCCATGTTAAAATTTAATAAAGGAGATGTTATTTATGAGATTTTTACCTGGTTTCTATGATGTGTTTGATGATATGTTTGATGATGGATGGATGAGTCCATCAACTAATGCAATGCAGTGTGATATCAAGGAAGTAGACAACAACTATGAAATGAATATTGCGCTTCCTGGATATAAGAAAGAAGATATTTCTCTAGACTTGACTGATGGTTACTTAACAGTTTCTGCAAATACTAATCAGGAGAAGGAAGAGAAAGATAAGAACGGTAAGGTTATCAGATGTGAACGTTATACAGGTAGCTGTTCAAGAAAGTTCTATGTTGGTGAGGGTTATAAAGAAGAAGACTTCACTGCTAAGTTTGAGAATGGTGAATTAATGATTGCTTTTCCTAAGACTGAACCTGAAAAGATTGAAGAAAAGAAACCTATTATGATTGAATAGTTCATAACACGAGACGAAGAATCCCATGTTTAAATTTGATAAAGGAGATGTTATTTATGAGATTTTTACCTGGTTTCTATGATGTGTTTGATGATATGTTTGATGATGGATGGATGAGTCCATCAACTAATGCAATGCAGTGTGATATCAAGGAAGTAGACAACAACTATGAAATGAATATTGCGCTTCCTGGATATAAGAAAGAAGATATTTCTCTAGACTTGACTGATGGTTACTTAACAGTTTCTGCTAATACTAATCAGGAGAAGGAAGAGAAAGATAAGAACGGTAAGGTTATCAGATGTGAACGTTATACAGGTAGCTGTTCAAGAAAGTTCTATGTTGGTGAGGGCTATAAAGAAGAAGACTTCACTGCTAAGTTTGAGAATGGTGAATTAATGATTGCTTTTCCTAAGACTGAACCTGAAAAGATTGAAGAAAAGAAACCTATCATGATTGAATAGGCATTTAAAAAGGAAGCGTGAGCCAATGTCATTAAGTTAAGAATTGACAGCTATCAAGGCATACAAACAAAATGTATGCCTTTTTTATTTTCTCTTGACAAAAGCCCAAAAATGTGA
>NZ_JBHSEB010000057.1:16591-17039 GCF_042651925.1 Catenibacterium sp. GCM10023432
AGGTATACATTATGGACAACTATAAACAACTCGAGAAAACTTTAAATCACATTATCAAAAAAATGAACGATTCACGCTCTATTTTCTGCGAAAATCCCAGAACAGACTTCATTCGTTCTCGTAAACTGGATTTTCAAAATACCATCAAAATCCTCTTCTGCATGGAAAACGGCTCTTTAAGAGATGAACTATTTAAGTCTTTTGATAATGCACTTGATACACCTACTGCATCTGCGTTTGTGCAGGCTAGAAATAAAATCAAGGTGGATGCTTTTAAACATATTTTCAATAAGTTTAATGATAGAACTCATGAAGACATACTGTATAAAGGATATCGTCTTCTCGCTATTGATGGGAGTGAATTGCCAATCGATAATGCCATATATGATAAAGAAACAAGAGTTCTAAGAACAGGCGGTACCAATAAGCCTTATTCCGCATTTCATAT
>NZ_JBHSEB010000058.1:0-8768 GCF_042651925.1 Catenibacterium sp. GCM10023432
AAAAATACATTATTATATTGGGTAATATAATTTGCAGTCATCAGATGGGTAGAGTTTGCGGTTTAACAATCTTAGAAGACCCACAAGGTGAATCATATGCAAAATTTGTTGACATGATAATAAATAAGTTGCCTGAAGAATGGGACAATAGCAATCTAGGACAAATGATATCCATGATTGAAATGATAGAAACTATAGATATAGATTTCTTACTTGCAGAATATGTATTACCTAAAGCAATTTGCAAACGTAAGTCATTGGGTGCTAATCATCCTGATATTCAATTAATGGTGAAAATAATGTATGAAAATTTTTATGATTTATGTAAATCCCAAGACAGGGAAATAGAAATACCCGTTAAACTATTTGCGCGCTTATATTCGTCAAGTTACTTGGTGGGAGACATTTCAAAGTTAAAGTTAAAGACTGGAGATTATACAGAGGAAGATTGTGAATTTATAGCAGATGCTATTTCAGTGTTTGGTGGATATAAAAATTTTAACGAACTATATGAAGATGAATTGATGCATGGTAGACGAGATGAAGGAGGTAAAGAGAATGAGTAATTTAGGTGATTATCAAAAGATGACTGCTCTGGCGAAGAAGGTCGGAGGTCCTAAAAATCTTGCTGGAATTATTGCTGTAGCAGGTGTAGTGGTAGGCATTGCAGTATGTAAAGGTAGAATGATTGTTGCTGAAAAGGTAAACAAGAAAAAGAATAAGGAAAAACTGAAGGAAACATCAGATTCAATAGTATATTCTGTAACTGTAGATGGTGTAAGCGATGATGGTTTAGAATTTAAAATTGGAGATCAATTTAGAGTACTTGAAACAGATAAGGATGCCGTTTTGATTGAGAAAATTGGAGATGATAATAATCCATATTTTGTGTCAGTAGAGTTTTTGAAAATGATATCAAATTATAAGTGTTAGGAGGGATAATACGATGGGAGATTTTTCTTATGTTACAAGCAGTTGGCTGGATACAGCACCAGAAGATGAACTTAGAGATACTGCAAGTGAAATGGAATCATTGCTTGAAGAACTTGATTATTATTCGGATGAATACGCCAAAATTAGCAATATACATATAGATGTAGTTAATGCAATTTCTAGTAGATTTCCACTTAATTTGCCTCATCGTGAGCATGGTTGGTACTTATCAAATGATGATTAATTTTCGAAGCTGTAAGATTGAGTAGTAAAAAATTAAAAGAAAAAAATTGATGAATTTATGTAACAGTATATTGATGAAGTTAAATACGCATAGAATATGATGACTTAATTTTATTTAATCAGAAAGAAAACACTTTATAGTTATTTGTAATAAAGGAGAAAGGAGGTCTATGTAATGCAGATGTGTCCATATTGCGATAAGGTCTATGATGAATCTGAATACGGTCAGTGTCCTTATTGTTCAGGTGAATTAGAAGAAGATGATGAAGAATTTCGTCCATGTCCTGAATGTGGTGGTTGCCTGTACTGGGACGGAGAAGTTTGGGAATGTTCAAACTGCGACTACACAGAAGAAGATTAAAATTTCTCCTCATCTGTGGATTAATTTTCACGGGTGAGGAGATTTTTTATTAAGCTACGCACTATTTAATTAAAATTTTGCTAATACGTTTTTTTACTTTATAGTTAATACCTAACTCATCCTATAACCTTTAGAATAAACAACACACCTAAAAAGGAATCCCTCAGGATTCCTTCATAATGTTATTCATGATTAATAAGTATCTTTAATGTTTCATTACTCTTAGCTGCCTGTTCAAAAGCTTTATCTATATCATCTAATACATAATGATACGTAATAATCTTTTCTACAGGTGTAGATTTCTTATGTAGTACTTCAATACACTGTTTAATATCTACTGCATTATAGGCAATAGATCCCATTATTTCCATCTCTGAATACACAAGATCAAGTCCCACATGTGCTTTTAATGTAAGATAAAGAAAGTTGCATCAATAGTAAAATATAGGTATAATAAAGTTAGAATATTACTATAGAGGAGGTGCTTTTTATGAATATTCGTCCATCTGCAGCAATTAGACAAAATTATAATGAAATTGCAGATCTTTGTAGGGATAGTCAAGAACCCGTTTATCTTACGAGAAACGGAGAAGGTGACTTAGTTGTTATGGATATTGAAACATTTAGTCGTAGAGAAAAAATGTTAGATTTGCGTGAGCAGCTTCTTTCTGTAGAAGAAGAGAGAATAGCAGGTAGCAAAGAGTATACAATTGATGAATTAGATGAAATTCTTGATGAAATAATTCAGGGGTATAGAAAATGACATATGATAAATATATAGTTTTTATGTCCGAACAAGCAGTAAAAATGTTGAAATTAAATATAGCTTTTATTGCTGAAGCGAATGTTGAAGCAGCTGCTAAACAAAAGAAGGCAATCATGGAGGGCATACGTTCATTAGAGTATATGCCAAAGCGTTATCCCTTTTTTAATGAAGAATACATATTGCCAAATAAGTATAGGAAAATGGTTATAAATAAGTATTGCTTTGTTTTGTATCAAATTCAAGATGACGTTGTACATATTGATTATATTTTTGATTGTAGAAAAGATTTTAAATGGCTAAATAGATAGAGATTGTAAGCATGAGAGATACTAGAGCGAATTAATCGCTCTTTTTTATTTCCTAAGGCTAGGTTCTTATACGATGAGGATGTCGCTATCTGTATCATCTTATAAGGTTTAGACGAGCATATTAGTATCTTTCTTAGTTGATTGTTGCTATACTTCGCTTAGGAGGATCAACAATGAAGTTAATCAAGATATGTATTACATTCATACTTTCCATTGCTTTTAATTCTAACTTTCATACAGTTCATTATACGATGACATCACATAAACTCTCTCATCCTATAAGACTTGCACTTATCACAGATCTTCATTCCTGCAAGTATGGAAATACGCTTATAGATGCTATAAAGAAAGAACAACCAGATATACTATTACTAGGAGGAGATATCTTTGATGATCAAATTTCTGATAAGAATACAGTACACTTCTTAGAAGGTATTACTACTAAGTATCCTACATATTATGTTACAGGTAATCATGAATACTGGAGTGGTAGGGTAGATGAAATGAAGAACATATTAAAGTCTTTCCATGTAGAGGTATTGGAAGGGAATACAAAACAAATACGTCTACATAACCAAATTATTAATATAAGTGGTATAGACGATCAATGCTCTCATAACTATAAGAAACAATTAAACCAACTACATACCAATAACAACTATTTCTCTTTACTATTAGCCCATAGACCTTCCTATATCAAAGATTATTTAAAGTATGATTATGATCTTATACTATCAGGACATGCTCATGGAGGACAATGGCGTATACCTTATATCCTAAATGGATTATTTGCGCCAGATGAGGGTTTATTTCCACGTTTTGCAGGTGGGATATACCAATTCCCTCATACTACTTTTATAGTCAGCAGAGGGCTAGCTAAAGAGTCTACAAGAGTACCTAGAATCTTCAATAGACCTGAACTTGTTATAGTAGATATCAAAACTTCTCTTGCTAATCATTCATCCTGATAATAGAATACTCATAAAGGAGGCTCTTATGGATATTAATAATGCTTATGTAAGAGATGCTATTTTGTATTGTACAATTCAGCAATATTTCAATTGTAATGATAAGAGAACATGTTAATTCATAGCACAATTAGTCCATTTCAATTATAGAACTGGGCTCCTACATAATATCCCTTACTTATTTTTTCAATTATGTATATCTGAAGAGGATTTCTATAATACCTATTTAAGAGTCAAGGAAAGTTTCAAAACTCTTCAAGCAGATATTGTATTAGTTAAAAAGGGGGATGGCATATATTCTAAGTTATTAGCTATGATCCCAACAGCACCACCATATTTATTTCTTAAAGGCAATGTACATTTATTGAATGAAAAGTCTGTCAGTGTAGTAGGGAGTAGAAATGCTTCTATGGAAGCAATGGAAAAAACAGAAAAGCTTGTTAAAGCATTAGTCAAAAGAAATATAGTAGTCAATGCAGGCCTTGCAAAAGGAATAGATACAATAACCCATAAAACAGCATTAAAAAACAATGGAAGAACTATAGCTGTCATAGGAACACCTATTAACCAGTACTATCCTAAAGAAAACAAAAACCTTCAACTCACAATTGAATAACATGGACTTGTTGTCTCACAATTTCCACCTTGTAATAAAGTATACAAATGGAATTTTCCTACAAGAAATGCGACTATGAGTGGTATTTCTATTGCGACTATTATCATGGAAGCAGGAGAGAAAAGTGGTGCATTAAGACAAGCAGATCACTGTATAAAGCAAGGTAGAGACATCTTGATACCTTACTCATTACTACAATCTTCTCTCTTATGGCCTAGAAAGTATATACAAAATGGAGCACACACCTTTAAGAATATAAAAGAAGTATTAGAACTATTAAACAAGAATGATATTCTTTATAAGAAAGTTTAATCTGCCTCTTGCACACCCGCTCTGTATTAGTACATATTATTGGTAAATGGGGTATGTATTTGTGGATGTATACTTGAAGAAGTCAGAGTGATCTGTCTTCTTCTTTTTTATAGCAAAAAAGCCTCTAATTAAAGCTACCTTATAAAGGTCACCATTAGAAGCCTCTTTCTTACTAGAAAACCTTTCAACAAGGCCGCTTTATAAATGCCACCCTATCTTCCAGCTCTCTTCATAAGCATTATACATAATTATTATAATATTTCAAGTATATATAAAAAGGAGTTAAATTTTCTGACTCCTTTTCTATAAAGAACTTTTATCCTTTATATATTTTCTGATCAATCATGTTTTCTTTCTTAGCTACAATAACTGAAGTAGAAGCATCACCAACTACATTAAGTGAAGTAACTAACATTTCAATAGGTCTATTGATTGAAAGAATTAATGAGTATGCAAGTAATGCAGCATCATTTGTATAACCCATACCAGTTAAAATAGTAAATAGGATAATAGCACCTGCACCTGGAGCAGCTGGAGTACCAACTGAAGCAATAAGTGCTAATACTGCAATAACAGCCATAGACATGAATGTAATCTTGTATCCAGAACTTGCTGCAATAAACATAGCTGCAATAACCTGCATGATTGCTGTACCGTCCATATTGATTGTCATACCTAAAGGTAATACAAATGATGCAATATTAATAATCCAGAACTTCTTATTCGCCCATTATCTGATACATTCAATGCACCTCAAGTTGCAGTAAAAAGACGAAAAAAACAGGTATTAAATAAATAAAAATAATAAATATTGTCCCAATATTGTATATGTTGTCCCATGAATGTATAATGTACCTGGGAGGACAGTCACAATGAAAAAGAAAAATGTTATTAATTTGATTAAGTATTATTCTGAACACAATGATTCAGGTTTTAAAAGTGAAGCGTATGAGATTGCAAAATATTTTGATTCAATAGGAGATTACCAGCTAGCAGAGTATATTATGGCTTTATTATCAGATGCCAATACTTTCGTTCCACAGACAATGACAAATGAGTTTAGTTTCTTTGAAAAAATTGATAATTCAGCCGAATTATTACTTTTACCTGAAGTAATTACAAACGATATTTTAGGAATAGTAAATGCAGTCAGTTATAATGCTGGAATTAATAAGTTTCTACTTCAAGGGGCACCTGGAACTGGTAAAACAGAAGCTGTTAAACAAATAGCGAGAATATTAGAAAGAGAAATATATATGGTTGATTTTTCTTTACTTATTGATAGCAAATTAGGACAAACACAAAAAAATATTTCGACAATGTTCAAAGAAATCAATAATTTTACATACCCAAATAAGATAATCATATTGTTTGATGAAATTGATGCTTTAGCACTAGACAGAACAAATTCAAATGATTTAAGAGAAATGGGAAGAGCAACTTCTACGTTGTTAAAAGGAATGGATCAATTGAACGAACAGGTCGTATTGATTGCGACTACTAATTTGTACAAATATTTTGATAAAGCATTAAGTAGAAGATTTGATGCTGTAATTGATTTTAATAGATATAGCAATGTAGATTTAATGGAAGTGGCAGAAGGATTACTTGAAAACTATTTAAAGAAATTCAAGATTGGTTATAAGAATATTAGATTGTTTAGAAAAATCATTGGTTTATATGATCAGATTCCCTGCCCAGGAGAATTAAAAAATATCATTAAAACAGCTATTGCATTTAGTAATCCAGAGGATCATACAGATTATATGCGTAGATTATACTCTATAGTTTGTGAGAATAATCAACCAGAGCTAAAGGAATTACAAAATCAAAATTTTACGATAAGAGAAATTGAAATATTAACGAAGGTTTCGAAGAGTAACATAGCGAGAAGATTGAAAGGAGCTGAGTAATTTGAATAAACTACTCCAACTTAAAGGAACACTGCATTCTGAGCAAAATAGAAGTTCTTTTGGATCTCTTAATTTACCAAAAGGTAAATCAGTAACTTCTCAACATATACGAGATTTAGTATCACAATTAGAAAGCATAAGACAATTCTGGACAGAAAACCGAACTATAGAAGGTGCATTAATTAGTGTTCATTATATTCATATTATTGCGAAAAGTAATCGCATAAAGGCAATGTTGGCTGATAAAAGTAAAAGTCCAAATGAATCAATACGAGGATCGAAATTTGGGTCAACAATTACTAATGGAAAAGAAACCAAAAATCATGTCTTTACCCACTATATTAAGCTAGAAGTGATTGATCAAACAATTAATTACTTATATAAAGTCATTAGAATTCTTGAAAATGATTATGTAGGTACTATATCACATGATGATATCGAGAAACTTGATAAAGATAATTATAGATATGTAGAGGTTAGTAGAACGCTTTTTATTAAGTTTATTATTGATTCTTACTATGTTGATAGATTTGATATAGATAAAATGACAGCTCCTATTACAGATCAATCTATTGTAACTATATTTAAAACAGATGTGGATACAAATACGTTATTAGGTAAGTTTGGGGTTGATATGATTAATGCTAAAAAGATTGATGAAACAACATTTAGACTTACACCTGATGAAATCAAACTTGTACAGGCTCAAGCACCTTATTTGATTTCTATGGCAGTAAAGGATATTAGAGAAATCACAAAAGACTCTATTATAGAATTGCCTGAACAGAAACCATTATCTATTCCGTCACCTAAAAATGAACCTATTATTGGTGTATTAGATACGCAATTTGATAAACGAGTTTACTTTGGTGATTGGGTAGAATATACAAATATGATTAATGAAGAGATTGAATTAAAATCTCAAGATTATGTTCATGGTACTGAAATTTCATCGATTATTGTAGATGGTCCTTCATTTAATCCGGATTTAGAGGATGGGTGTGGAAGATTTAGAGTTCGACATTTTGGGGTTGCACTTGCTGACAGATTCAGTTCATTTAGTATATTAAAGATGATAAGACAAATCATTTCTCAAAATAGAGATATAAAGGTTTGGAATCTATCATTAGGTTCAGCTTTAGAAACAAATCAAAACTTTATTTCTCCAGAAGCAGCAGAATTAGATAAGCTGCAAAATGAATTTGATGTTATTTTTGTTATTGCTGGAACAAACAATATTTCAGATTCAAAAAAAGAAATGCGAATTGGGGCGCCTGCTGACTCAATTAATTCTTTAGTTGTTAATTCTGTTAAACGAAATGGAAACAAAGCATCTTATACACGTACTGGGCCAGTTTTATCTTTCTTTCATAAGCCTGATGTTAGTTATTATGGTGGGGATATAAATGAACCTATTAGAGTATGTACTCCTCTAGGAGAAGGAAATGTGATGGGTACATCTTTTGCAGCACCTTGGATTTCCAGAAAACTTGCATATTTAATAAATGTCGTTGGATTAAGTAGAGAAACTGCAAAAGCATTGATTATTGATTCGGCAGCTGGATGGAATAGAAAAGATGATATGTCACATACTATTGGGTATGGTATAGTTCCTATTCATATTAATGATATCGTAAATTCATCTGATGATGAAATTAAGTTTTTTATCAACGGTATTATAGAGGATTTTGAAACATATACATATAATATTCCAGTTCCTAAAATAAATGATAAGCATCCTTATTTTGCTCGTGCTACATTATGTTATTTTCCTAAGACATATAGAAATCAGGGCGTTGATTATACTAGCACAGAAATGGATATTCATTTTGGAAGAATTAAAGACAAAGACGGGAAGTTAACTATTACATCAATTAATGGGAATAACCAATCAGAAGAGGTATGTACATCTTTATATGAAGAAGATGCTCGTAAATTATATAGAAAATGGGATAATATTAAGCATATTAGCGAACTCATTAAAGAAAGAAGTAGACCTAGAGTAGCATATGGAACAGGTATGTGGGGGTTAGCCATCAAAACAAAGGAAAGATTAAAATCTAGTGATGGTAGAGGTTTGAAGTTTGGTGTTGTTATCACGTTAAAAGAAATGAATGGGGTTAATCGTATCAATGATTTCATTAAAATGTGTCAAACAAGAGGTTGGATTGTCAATACAATAGATGTTGATAATCAGATAGACATTTATAATAAGGGTGAAGAGATAATTGAATTTGAGTAAATAAAAAGAACCTTTCGGCAATGTCATTAAGTTAAAAATTGACAGCTATCAAGGCATACAAACAAAATGTATGCCTTTTTTATTTTCTCTTGACAAAAGCCCAAAA
>NZ_JBHSEB010000059.1:0-27450 GCF_042651925.1 Catenibacterium sp. GCM10023432
AAAAATACATTATTATATTGGGTAATATAATTTGCAGTCATCAGATGGGTAGAGTTTGCGGTTTAACAATTAATGATGTAAGAAATGAACTTTCTTCCCATACAACTCAGGTACCTGCATTAAGCATTATTGAAATACTTTCTAATATGACATTGCATATGTGTCACAATGCGTTACAATAGTGAAACATTTTGCAGATAATGCATACTATTCAAGAAGGGCTTCAAGCCCTTTTTTTATTTGTGATCCTCTGATAGAATCAATTGCGGAAAACGAAATCGTTTTCAACATCGGCCGAACAAAATAAGAAGAGGAGAAACAAAATGGAAGCAATTCAAAACTTTATGGAACGTTACTTCGTACCATTAGCTGCAAAAATCAATGGTCAGCGCCATGTGGCAGCCGTGCGTGATGCGTTCACTTTATCATTCCCACTCACAATGGGTGGTTCAATGGTTTTACTTATTAACTATGTATTATTAGATCCTAGCGGATTCATCGCAAAATTACTTCACTTAGGTGATTTAATTCCAAACTTAGCTCAGTATCAGGCTGTCTTGAGTTCTGTTATCAATGGTACTACTAATATCTTATCAATTCTTATCGCATTCTTAGTGGCTTATCAGTTGGCTCAGGAAATGGGTGGAGATAAAGTATTATGTGGTATCACATCTCTTTCAGCTTTCTTTATTCTTTATCCTGCATCTCAGGCATTTGCAGGTAAGAATGCAGGAACTGGTTTAACAACTACTTACTTTGGTGCACAGGGATTATTCGTTGCATTATTAGTAGGTCTATTAACTGCAGAATTATTAACTCGTTTTGGTAGAAATGAAAAGTTAAGAATCAAGATGCCAGAAATGGTACCACCTGCAGTAGCAGAGTCATTTAACTTATTAATCCCAATGATGTTAGTACTTGCAATCATGGGTGTATTAAACTACTTATTCTCAATGATTACTCCTGAAGGTATTCAGGTTGTTGTTTATAACGCTATTCAGGCTCCATTAACATCTCTTGGAAGCTCTATGGGTACAATTATTGTATTTGTAGTAGTTCAGCAGTTCTTATGGATTGTAGGTATTCATGGTCCAAACACTTTAAGTGCTTTACGTTCAGTTATCTTTACAGAACAGCAAAACGCAAACTTAGCTTATGTTGCAGTTCATGGTTCAGCATGGGGTGCACCTTATCCAGTAAACTGGGTTTCAATCAACGATGCATTTGGTAATGGGGGAGGATCAGGTGCAACACTTGGTTTAATCATTGCAATGTTTATCGTAGGTAGAAAGAATAAAGGTGAATACTCTATTTGTAAGATGTCATTAGCTCCAGGGCTATTCAACATCAATGAACCAATCATGTTCGGTTTACCAATCGTTATGAACCCAATGTATGTTATTCCATTCATCTTAGCACCAATCGTATGTGACCTAATCGGTTATTTCTGTGTATGTGTCATTAAGATCATCCCACCAGTCGCTTATTCAGTTGCTTGGACAACTCCAGGATTCTTAACACCATTCTTAGGATCAGGTGCCAACAATGTTATGTCATTAGTTATCGGTATTCTTTGCTTAATCGTAAGTACAATTATCTACTTACCATTCGTTGCAGCAAGCACAAGAGCCGCTATCAAGAAAGAAGCAGAAGAAGCAGCAGGAGAAAACAATGCGTAAAGACTTCTTATGGGGTGGAGCAGTTGCTGCACATCAGGTAGAAGGTGGATTTAATGAAGGTGGTAAAGGACCAAATGTCTCAGATATGATGACAGTTGGTTCTGCCACTACTCGTAGAAAAATCACTAAAACAATTGAACCTGACGAGTTCTATCCAAATCATACAGCGATTGATTTCTATCACCACTATAAGGAAGATATCGCTTTATTTAAAGAAATGGGATTTAAATGTTTTAGAACATCTATTTCCTGGGCAAGAATCTTCCCAATGGGAGATGAAGAAACACCAAATGAAGAAGGTTTAAAGTTCTATGATGATATGTTTGATGAACTATTAAAGAATGGTATTCAGCCAGTCATCACATTATCACACTTTGAAATGCCTTATCATTTAGTTGAAAAGTATGGTGGATGGAGAAACAGAAAGATGATTACATTCTTTGTAAGATTCGCAAAAGTATGTTTCGAAAGATACCACAATAAAGTTAAATACTGGATGACTTTCAATGAAATCAACAACCAGGCGAACTATGAAGCAGACGTAGCTGTATTTACTAACTCAGGTATTATATTTGAAGAAGGTGAAGACAAAGAACGTACTGTTTATCAGGCAGCACATTATGAGCTTGTTGCAAGTGCGATGGCTATTAAAGAAGGACATGCTATTGATCCTTCTATGATGATCGGATGCATGATTGCGATGACACCTATTTATCCATATTCTTGTAATCCAGATGATATGTTGAAGGCAGTAGGCGCTAACCATAAGCGTTTCTGGTATATGGATGTTCATGCAAGAGGACGTTATCCAGGTTATATGAAGTCTTTCTTTGAAAGAAAGAACTTCAATCTAGATATTACTGAAGAAGACTTAGCTGTTCTTCCTCAGGGTACAGTAGATTATATTGGATTTAGTTATTATATGTCATTTGCGGTTAAGGGTGATGGAGATGTCAACCTTGACTATAATGAAGAAACAGATTTATGTGATAACCCATATATTTCAAAGACTGAGTGGGGATGGCCAATTGATGCGAAAGGTTTAAGATATAGCTTAAACTGGATGTATGACCGTTATAACCTTCCTCTATTTATTGTAGAAAATGGCTTCGGTGCAGTGGATCAGATGGTAGATGGAAAAGTACATGACCAGTACCGTATTGATTACCTTAAAGCGCATATCGAAGAAATGAAGAATGCAGTAGATATTGATGGTGTAGACTTATTAGGTTATACTGTATGGGGATGTATTGACTGTGTTAGCTTTGGTACGGGTGAAATGAAGAAACGTTATGGTTTCATTTATGTGGATAAAGATAATGCAGGTCAGGGAACACTTGCAAGAAGCAAGAAGGATTCCTTTGAATGGTATAAAAAAGTAATAGAAAGTAACGGAGAAAAATTATGAAAAAATACTTAGTTCTAGATGTTGGTGGCAGTGCTATTAAATATGCAGTAATGGATGCAGAAAAGAATATATATGAAAGAGGTAAAGTGCCTACTCCCTTAGATTGCCTTGATTCATTTGTAAATAGCGTTGAATCTCTATATAATACATATTCTGATGTATCTGGTATTGCGATGAGTATGCCAGGAAGAATTGATCCTAATAAAGGTTATTGTTTCACTGGTGGTGCTTTAACTTATATTCATGATATAAATATGGCAGAATTACTATCTGAGCATTGTGGTGTAAGAGTCACAATTGGTAATGATGCAAAATGTGCTGCTAACGCAGAACTAGGTTTTGGTAGTCTTCGAGATATTCAGGACGGTGCTGTAGTGATTCTTGGCACAGCTATTGGTGGTGCTTTAATTAAGGATCATAAGGTATTAAGCGGATGTAGATTTGGTGCAGGTGAATTTTCTAATATCATCACTGATTACCATAAGCCATATGATGGTGATACATCTTGGTATGCAAGTAATGGAATCAATGGATTATTATTACATATCCAGGAAGCATTAGAAACAGAAGAGCATTTTACAGGTGAAGAAATCTTTGAAATGGCAAATAATGGAAATGAAGCTGTTTTAAAAGGATTAAATCAGTTCTGTTTAGAAACTGCAGTGCAGATCTACAACATCAATCAGATCTTTGATTGTGAAAAAGTGGCTATTGGTGGAGGTATTAGTGCACAGCCATTACTATTAGAACTTATCAAAAAGAATTTTGATGAAATCTATAATTCATGTTATGCAAGCACATTGCCACCAGAAATCGTAGTTTGTGAATATCGTAATGATGCGAACTTAATAGGTGCTTTATATCAACACTTAAATTAATAAAGGAGGATGATAAGATGTGGAATAAATTAAGAAATGAACCTGTGAATAAAACAGGTTATATCAAACGTATAATCGCTTATGGTATTGATTGGTATTTAGGAAGTGTCTTATCATCACTTCCTCTTATTCTGTTATATATGTCTCTTCATAAGGATGCTGTCTATATTCCTCAGCAGTTATCTATATTTAAGGGATATTATCAAGTAATTGCAGGTGTTCTTTCACTTTCAGTTGCATTTGTGTACTATGTAGTATTACCTATAATTTGGAAAGGACAGACTTTAGGTAAAAAACTATTAGGATTAAAGATTGTGAATGACGACTATCAAGAAGTGAATGTGAAACAACTGATCATCAGACAGGTTATTATGATCTTCTTAGTAGAAGGAAGTATTTATACATGCAGTAATATGTTTCATCAATTAGTCAATGTATTAACTGGATACAATATTGCCTCTATCTGGAATAAAGTAGGACTCGTTATTACTATATTATCTGGAATACTTGTGATTATCTTAAAGTCTAAGAAATCATTACATGATATTGTCTCACATACACTTGTTGTAGACATCAAGTCAGAAGATTATAAGAATATGTTGTTGAGTATTGAAAAGAAAAATAAGAAACAGAATAAGAAAATGAAAAAGAGATTTGCATAAAGTATGATAAAATACCTTTTGGAGGTATTTTATGGTTACGGCAGACCAAATGAATCAATTAAGTGATTTAGAATTAGATATTTACAACTACATCATCTCTCATCGTTATGAAGTGATTCATATGAAACTTAAAGATTTATCTACAGATCTTCATGTATCTTCTTCTATGATTACAAGAGTAGCTAAAAAACTTGGTTATGAAGGATTCTTAGAATGGAAAGCAGAAATGAAACTGGATCAGGAAGATAAACCTATACAAAATAAACGTGCTTTAAATTATATTCTTGATTATTTTAATCGAGTAGATAATAAAGAGTTTGATGATCTTATTCATCAAGCTGCTGAAATAATTGTGAACAGTCACGAGGTAATCTGTTCTGGCATTGGCCTAAGTGATGCGATTGCGAAGTTTGCGGCTTCTTTATTTAATCGTAAGGGAAAACGTACAATGTATATTGGAGACTTCAGTAGCCGTTTTAGGGGGATGTATGATCAAAATGACTGTGCTCTTTTCTTCACAGTTTCAGGAGAAACAAGAGAAATAATTGATCGTATCAAAGACTTAAAAAAATATGATATTAAGATTATTGTGATTACCAATAGTGCCTCTTCAACAGCTGCAAAGATGTCTGATTTAGCTCTTACGTATTATATGCCAAGTACTAAAAATGGTGACTTTTATAGTTCAGCAACACAGGTGCCTGTTCTCTATATTATTGAGTCTATTGCGAATCTATTTATAGAATATGGAATTTACTAAAGAATGCTTGAAAGGCATTCTTTTATTTGTTTTAATACTCATATGTTATGATATGAAAGAGGGACGCTATGAGGGAAAATCTAGAAAAGTATGGCGAAGTCATTGCCGGAAGTATTTTATTATCTTTAGGAATCTGGTTGTTTGTAACACCTAATGGCTTGAACTTTGGAGGTGTAATTGGTACATCACAGATTATCGAAGTTTTTGTAAGAAAACTTCTACCAATTCCTAAATCAATGAACATTGTAGGGATCATCAACTTTATGATTAATATTCCATTATTTATTATGGGATATAGAATCTTGAACAGAGAATTCTGTGTTAAAACAGGTATGAGTGTTGTTGTACAGACTATTACATTATCTTTCTTACCTAACTTAACACATCCAATCATGCCCGATATGTTATCTAACTGTATCTTTGGGGCTATTATGTGTGGCGTTGGTGTAGGACTTGCCCTCAAAGGTAGTGGTAGTGCAGGTGGTATTGATATTGCGGGTGTATGCTTATCTAAGACTAAACAAGGATTCTCAGTAGGAAAGTTATCAATAAGTTTGAATGCAGTTATTTTAACTTGCTGTGCATTTATCTTTGATTTACAGACTACACTGTATTCTATTATCTTTGTATTTGTATTGTATTTCATTAGTGACCATATCCACTATCAGAATATCAATGTGATAGCATTAATCTTCACTAAAGAAAAGGATATGAAGAATGTGATTATGGAAAAGACAGGTAGAGGTGTAACTTACTGGATGGGTAAGGGTGCTTATACAGAAAATGATCAATATATTCTTTATTGTGCAATCAATAAATATGAAGTGAAAACATTTAAGAAGATTGTACATGATATTGATCCACAGGCATTTGTGACTATTAGTGAGGATTCAGAAATCCTTGGTGGATTTGAAAAACGTCTATAGACAAATTAGATTGAATAAGGCAGATAAATTGACCTTGACAACATATTTATTTATTGTCTATAATACTTGAGTAAAAGCTATGAACAGAAGAGTAATATCGATGGAACGCAGAGAGAATTCCTGGCTGGTGTAAAGGAATGGGGAAGTTGATATGAATAAAGACTGGGAGCTGTATTTTGGATCTGATGTGATAAAATAACGTGTTGCCGCGTTAAGGCTTAATGAGGTCTACTTATGTAGATGAATAAGGGTGGTACCACGGTTAACTCTCGTCCCTAGCGGATGAGAGTTTTTATATTCTAAAGAAGGAGAACACACATGGAAGAAAGAAAGTTTACTGATCAGGAATTAGTAAGAAGACAGAAGTTACAGGAACTTAAAGATCTTGGAATTGATCCATTTGGACAGAGATTTGATGTGACTGCTTATACTTCAGATATTAGAAAGAACTATAGCGGTAAGACTGCAGAAGAATTAGAAGAAAGCAAACCAGCTGTAAGTATCGCAGGTCGTATTGTTGCAAAGAGAAGAAAAGGTAAAGTATGCTTCATGAACCTTCTTGATAGAGATGGAAAAATCCAGTTATATATCAAGAAAGATACTGTTGGTGAAGATGTTTATGAATTAGTTAAGAAGAGCGATTTAGGTGATATTATCGGTATTGATGGTGAAGTATTCATGACTCATACTGGTGAATTAACTGTAAGAGTAGAAAAGTATACACATCTTACTAAAGCTTTAAGACCTTTACCAGAAAAGTTCCATGGTTTAACAGATACTGAAGAACGTTTCAGAAGAAGATATGTTGACTTAATCATGAATGATGAAGCACGTAAAGTAGCCTTCATGAGACCTAAGATTGTACGTTCAATCCAGCATTATTTAGATGACAAAGGTTATACAGAAGTAGAAACACCAATCATGAACTCTATTCTTGGTGGTGCTGCAGCTAAGCCTTTCATCACTCATTTCAATGCATTAGATAAAGATTTCTACTTAAGAATCGCAACAGAATTAAACCTTAAGAGATTAATCGTTGGTGGTATGGATGCCGTTTATGAAATCGGTCGTTTATTCAGAAACGAAGGTATGGACAGAACTCATAACCCAGAATTCACTACTATCGAAGTATATAAAGCTTTCTCTGACCTTGAAGGTATGATGGACTTAACAGAAGGTATCATTGCGAATGCCGCAATGACTGTCAATGGTACTTATGATGTAGAATACAAAGGTCATTCTATTTCATTAGCACCTGGATTCAAGAGAATCTCCATGGTTGATGCAATTAAAGAAAAGACTGGTGTAGACTTTGGCGAACAGAAGACTTTTGAAGAAGCTAAGAAACTTGCTGAAGAACATGGTATTGAAGTAGAACCACATTTTGCATATGGTCATATCGTCAATGCATTCTTTGAAAAGTATGTAGAAGAAACAATTGTAGAACCAACATTCGTATATGGTCATCCAATTGAAATCTCTCCACTCGCAAAGAAGAACTTACAGGATCCTCGTTTCACTCAGAGATTCGAATTATTCATCTGTGGTAACGAATATGCAAATGCATTCACAGAATTAAATGATCCAGATGATCAGTATGAAAGATTTGCAAATCAGTTAAAAGAAAAAGAATTAGGTAACGATGAAGCCAACGAAATGGATATGGACTATGTAGAAGCTCTTGAATACGGTCTTCCACCAACTGGTGGTATGGGTATGGGTATCGACAGATTAGTTATGTTATTAACTGGTCAGGAAACTATCCGTGAAGTTATCTTATTCCCACATATGAAGAATAAATAAATCTATGCATTAATATTAGGCATATCTCATGCAAGAGATGTGCTTTTTATTTTATGGTTTTTGAAATGTGATGGGATGAGAACAGAAAATATGGAGGAATAGGAAATGGAAATATGATGGAATGAAGATTAAAAATGTGAAGGAATGAAATTGTAAAATATGATGGAATTCACTGCAATGAGTATGAGAACATACACGAAAAATTATAAAGACTAACTTTTTTTGAAAATGGTGTTGTTTACTTTAGTGTAATACACGGTATTTAAAAAGAGGGCTTAACCCCTCTTATAAACTCTTCTTCACAAATATCTTATTGAATATACTTCTTGTAAATTCATCATCATTCATCATATTGTCTAAATATTTATTGAAGTTCTTCTCATTCTCTTTTACTTGTTCAAAATGTGGATAATTCTCTTCAATCATCTTTCTAGTAGTAGTGTAGCTACTTCCACTAAAGTTATACTGAATAGATTGTACATTATCAATTAAAGAGAAGATAGACACAGAATTATAGATTAGGCTCTTATTGATATAAAGATCCTCATTATGATACCAGTCTGTCGCATTGTAGTTCACAGTGAGTCCTTGATTTTTAGAATCAATTTGAAAAACATAACCGTATTCATGCAAAGGCAGACTATTTAATAAATTTCCTATATTGGAATTATTACCAATATATGGATTCTTATACTTCTTAATATTATGTATGCCACTTAACGGTCTGTTAAATACAGTTGTAGGAACAGTATCTTCTGTATATTTCTTTGCGCTATCTACAATATAATACTCATTAGGTGTGTTCTTGTTGATTCTATAAACATTATAGAATGGGTTGTAGTAGGTTGTCACATTAGAAGTCTTGATCATATATACATAGATAGGAGGTCTATGAGAAGTTATAACACCTACATAATCCATCAACATAAATCCACATAATATTGCAACAAATACTCCACTACTTATTAATAATCTATTTCTCTTCAACTCTCTTGATAACCCATAAACAAATACTATAATACCTACAATAGAGTAAATACAGCACCAGCTGCTTTCCTTATCTAATATCGCAAATGCAGCAAAACATAGAAATGCGCCAAAAATCATAATACCAATAGAAATCTTTCTTTTCTCTTGTACAAGCATATTCTTACTATAATTAATTGTATTCTTTAAGCTCTTTTCTGTTGTTTCCATGATTTTATCCTCCGTTATATATTTCCCATTGAGCAGTTCATTTAAAGAAATGTCCAAAGTTTCACTTAACGGAATCAGTAAAGACAAATCAGGCATATAGTTACCGTTTTCCCATCTAGAGATAGTCTTATTACTGACACCTAATATATTTCCTAGTTGTTCTTGAGTGAGACCTTTTCTTTTTCTATTCTCAGAAATGAACTTTCCTATCTTTTTTGTATCCATAAATATTTCTCCTTTCATGAAAACTATAAAATAAAGCATGAAACAACAACACCCCACAAATAGCGAATACACTACTTTTATTATATATTGTGAAGGTAAGAGGGAACAATCCAGTATATACAGAGTTTTATCTGACTTGTTTATTGTCTCTATTTTCGTTAATATAGTAGATGAAATGAGGTATAAACATGACTGAACAGGTACATAAAAGAAGAAAAAGATATAAAGGTACACACCCTAAAAATTTCTCTGAGAAGTATAAAGAACTTAATCCAGAATTATATCCTGAAACAATAGAAAAGGTTATTTCAAAAGGAAGTACACCAGCAGGTATGCATATTTCTATCATGGTAGATGAAATACTAGAATTCTTAGATATTCAGCCAGGACAGATTGGTTTAGATTGTACTCTAGGATATGGAGGACATTCTTCTAAAATGATGGAAAAATTAGAAGGGCAAGGACACCTTTATGGATTAGACATCGATACTATCGAAATAGAAAAAACAACAGAGAGACTAAGAAATAAAGGTTATGGAGAAGACATCTTTACTCCTATTTTGACCAACTTTAGAAACATTGATCAAGTCAGTGAGGAATATGGACCATTTGATTTTGTCTTAGCTGATTTAGGAGTATCTTCTATGCAGATTGATAATCCAGAAAGAGGATTCTCATATAAGAAAAATGGCCCATTAGACCTAAGACTTAATCCTAAAGCAGGTAGACCTGCTTATGAAATCTTAAAAGACTTATCAAGAGAAGAACTAGAACATATTCTTACAGAGAACTCAGATGAACCATATGCTGATATATTAGCTAAGAATATCTATTCATTCATACGTTCAGGTATGGAAGTAGAAACAACTCAGCAGCTTTATAAGATCATTGATAAAACACTCAACTTTATTGCTGATAAGAATAGAAAAGATATTGTGAATAAGACAGCTGCAAGAGTATTCCAGGCATTAAGAATAGAAGTGAATCAGGAATTTGAAGTATTATACGACTTTGTAGAGAAGCTCCCTCTTATTTTAAAACCAGGAGGAAAGGCTGCGATTCTTACATTCCATTCTGGAGAAGATAGAATTGTGAAGAAGTCTTTTAAAGAATTAAAGAATCTTGGTATTTATGAAGATGTATGTAGAAATGTGATTAGACCTTCTAAGGAAGAATGTCATCGTAATTCACGTGCAAAGTCTACTAAGATGAGATGGGCTATTAAAGCAAAATAGAATATCAGATATGCAAGTGTTGTACTTTATTTGTGATTAGAAAATAGATGCATCAAAACGAAAAGGTAAGGATGGTCAGATCCTTACCTTTTTAGTGCTTTCATATTATTCGAGTTCTTTCAACATTTTTGCATATTCAATACATATTGTATCTGCAATCGCTGTGAGTGAATAAGGGTGAGTTGCATAATCACCTCTACTGTCATAGCGTATATATTGATCAATAAAAGGATAATCTAATTCTTTATTAGATGTAATTAAACAAATCTTAGGTTTCTTGCTTTGTTGTTTAAATGGTTTGGCACGTGGGAAAATACGATCAAAATAAGTACCAGAATCAGAGAACAAGATAATTAAAGTCTTCTCATCGGCGTTTGTAATATATTCAGCCTGGTTAGCTACTTTAATGGCAGTAAATACAGGTTTAGCACTTGTTTGTAAATCATATTGCAAGTTCAATGCAACGTTTTCAGAATGCATATAACCAAATGCAGCTACCTTTTGATACTCATAAATATCATTTACTAATTTTTTGATATCATTTTCAATAGAACTCTTTTCCAACATCTCTAGATTCTCAATCACACTTCTTACATAAGAAGTGAAAATGGAATCTTCATTTCGTCCTTCATAGTTGAATTTATTAGAAAGTTTCGTTTTTTCTACCGAAAACTTCGCAATCTGATTTTTTAACTGATTAAAATCCCTTAAACCTATATCCCTGCAGAATCTAGAAATACTAGAATTAGACACATAACACGCTTTCGCAAGTTCAGTTAGAGTATAGTCTTCTAAATCATGAATATTTTCTATCATGAATTTCGCAATCTTATAATTATTAGAACCTTTAGGTTCACCATTTAATGTAGATAATAAAATAATAACTAAGTTAAACATGTATTCACCGTCCTGGGTATAATATACCTTATTATACCACAGGACAGTAATTTATAGTTTAATAACTTCAGTATGTGAAACTAAATCATGAAAACAACGTGTATCTTTCTGGAAATAAGCATATCCAATAGAAACAAGTGTCAATGCATAAGCAACATAAGTTAAAGGATTTACAATAGAAGTGAACTGTAAAAGAGAGGCAATCTTTCTTAAATAAGAAGGAATAATAGTAATACCACCTTCAAGAAGAGTTGCACCGAGTAATTCTCTTAACATCATGTTTTTCATAGTGACATCTTTATGATCATAATCAATAACTTTGATCTTACAAATCTTCTTACCTGGAGTCTGACCTTTCCAGATATAAAGAGGAATGAATACATAATAAAGTATCCCGATAGTAATCGCAATTAAACATACAATAAGAGCTGTATTGAAACCATAAGCAGTTAATTCAAACATCTCTGGTTTAAACTGACTATCTTTTCTTAAAAAGAATGTGATAGGAATAGAAGCCAGCATATTAGTAATATACCAGTCAATTATCAATGCAACTGTTCTTCTTAATCTTAACTCTACAATATCCATCTTACTCATAAATAGTACCTCCTGTTTATTCAAGTATATCAATTCATAATTGATCAGTAATCTCGTTTCCATTTCTTGGAAAAGCTTTCCAGAATATAAAAAAAGAAAGTTCCGAAGAACTTTCTATAAAGACTTATAGTCTTTTGTAATCGTCCATGTTTAATTCAGAAGCTGCATCTTTATCACAGATCAATGTCATATTAGGATGAAGCTTTAAAACAGTAGATGGTAATTCATCTGTAATAGGTGAATCAAGAACCTGTTTTAAGATGCCTGCTTTTTCCTTACCATTTACAATCATCACTAAGTGTTTAACCTTCATTAAGCTCTTAGGACCCATTGTAAGAGTGATTGGAAGATGTTCTCTCTTTGGATAATCAGGGTTTGCTTTATTTTTAGTAGCACGATCCATTGCATAAGAATATGAATCCATTGGTGTACATCTAGGACAGTTGCTGCAGAAATGACCATCATAACCAAGACCAATAACCATGACATCAATACCACCTGCACGGCTGATTTCTTCATCATATGTTTCCCAGTTTTCCATAGTCATATCATGAATTCTTTCTTCTGGAATATTTGCTTCTTCGAAGAATAATTTCTGCATTTCTTCCCAGTTAGGACCATAAGGCTTACCATCCATGTATGGTGCTTCATCGAATAAATAGTATTCGATATCCTTGAACTTTTCCTGATCTCTTACTTCTGGAGCTAACATCTTGTAAAGTTCAATAGGACTTCTACCTGATGTAAGAGAAATATTCACTCTCTTATCCTGCATCATAGCACCAAGTAAGATGTGCATTGCACTTTCACTCATTTTCTGAGTGTTTTCTTCAACGATTAATTTCATAATAAATTCCTCCTGTATTTCACAAGAAGATAAAACTCACACACTTCACATTATAAGTATTAAACTCTTTCTGTCAACCTATAAAAAATTAAAATTATGTTGTATATATCAGTGTAATTTGGCGTGCATTATACTTGTATAGAGTCGCTTTTGCAAGTGATTTCCACAATTTGGAAAGTTCTTCTATCATATGGAAAGGTGTTTTATTAATTGGAAAATACAAGATTTTTTTAACTTATCCAAGATATAATGAAGCCAACGAGAAGGGAGGACTCGACATGAACTTCATGGAAAAATTCAATGAACTAGCAAACCGCACACTAGTGCCTGTTGCAGACAAGTTAGCTAACCAAAGACATCTTGCTGCAATTCGTGATGGAATGGTTGTTGCTATTCCACTATCAATCCTTGGAGGTGCTTGCTTGATCGTATCAACACCACCATTCAAACCTGAAACTCTACCAAACTGGGGTTTCATCACTACCATGCTTACAGGATGGTACAACTGGGCTCAGGCCAATAAAGCTGCATTATTATTACCATATAATATGACAATGGCTTTAATGGGACTATTTATCGCTTTCTCTATTTCTTATCATTTAGCTAAGAAATACGAAATGCCAAGCTTAAATGCAGCTGTTGTTTCTACTGCAGTATTCTTAATTGTATCTGCACCAACTACTTCTGCTGTCCCAGCTAATCTCATTACTGACGGTAAATCAGCCACTGATCTACTTGCACTTGCAGGAAGTTATATACCAACAACTTATCTGGATGCAAAGGGTATCTTTACAGCTATTATCGTTTCTATCGGATGTGTAGAAGTCATGAACTTCTTATTTAAGAAGAACATTCGTATTAAGATGCCTGAAGGTGTTCCACCTGCAATCAGTTCATCATTCGATGCAATTTTACCACTCTTTATCTGTGTTATCATATTCTATGCATTATCATTATTTGTACAGAATATCAGTGGTCAGTTATTACCAAGTATGATCATGACAGTACTTGCACCTGCGGTATCTGGTTTAGATTCATTAGTAGGTATCTGTTTAATTACTATCATTGCTCAGACATTCTGGTTCTTTGGTTTACATGGTGCAAGTATCACTCAGCCAATCAGATTACCATTCATGCAGATGTATTTAATTACTAATATCGCAGCATATAGTGCTGGTAAACCATTAGTACACTTCTTCACTCAGCCATTCTGGTCATATATTATCGCATTAGGTGGCGGAGGTGCTACTTTAGGATTATGTATTCTATTACTTAGATCAAAATCAGTTGAATTACGTACTTTAGGTAAGATTTCAATTGGTCCAGCTATCTTCAATATCAATGAACCAATCATCTTTGGTTTACCAATGGTATTAAATCCACTTATGATGATTCCATTTATCTTTGTGCCAGTTGTTAACTCAATTATTGCTTATGCTTGTATGGCATTACACATCGTTGGAAAGGGTGTTATTGAAACACCATGGACAACACCAGCTCCACTTGGTGCTGCATTAGGATGTATGGATATTAAAGCCGGTATCATGGTTATAGGGCTAATCATTCTAGATATGGCACTTTACTATCCATTCGTTAAATTATTAGAAAAACAAAAGTTAGAAGAAGAAAATTCAAAATAGTTAAAACAAGAAATAAAACTCACACACACATAAAATTGAATAACCTTAAATATTTTGTGAAAGACTGCAACACCACAGCAGTCTTTTTAATTTGGGATAAACCTTGTATACTGTAAACAAGGAGAATTATATGAGAAAAGAAGAACTAATAGACTTATTGAAGAAGGATGTAGTCCCTGCATTAGGATGTACAGAACCAGTCTGTATCGCATTATGTGCAGCTTATGCATCTAAACAGTTAAATAGTCCAATAACTAAAATAGAATTAGATGTTAATAAAGGTATATATAAGAATGGGATGTCTGCAGGTATACCACATTGTGAGCATGTGGGTCTAGAGTATGCTGCTTCTATCGGGGCATTATTAAAGAACCCAGAAAAACAGCTGACTCTATTTGAAGATATTGAACCAGATACAATCACTTATGCTGAATTATTAGTGCCCCATGTTTCTATCACAATTAATGATTCAGCATCTATTCATGTAAAATGTACCCTTTATACATCTAACGATACAGTGACATGTATGATCAAAGAGGCACATACAAATATAGTGTATCTAGAAAAGAATGGAATTATATTAGAAGAGAAAACAACTCAAGAAACAAACAATACACCCACTGTGATTGATGAACTCAAAGAAATGAAAATCTCAGACATACGTTCTTTGGTAGACTCAATGACAGTGGATGAACTTCATTTCTTATTAGATGGTATAGAAATGAATAACCAACTATCACAATATAAAGGAACAACACATTTGAGTGATTCATTCAATCATTCATTATTCTCTGAAGACTTGTTAACTAGAATAATCAAGAAAGTTACTGCAGCTGCTGAAAATAGACTAGATGGCTGTCCACTTCCTGCAATGAGCAGTTCGGGTGCAGGCACAAAAGGACTTGTAGTCTCTATCCCAGTGAATGAAGTGGCAGAAGAACTCCATGTATCACTAGAAAAGAAACTTAAAGCACTTGCGCTTACACATCTAGTAAATAGATATATTAATGCACATATAGGTAAATTATTGCCTATGTGTACATGTGTCATGGCGTCTTCTACATCTGCTTCTGTAGGTATCGCTTATCTCTTAGATGCGACAAATGATCAGATAGGTTATTGTATACGTAATATGACAGGAACTGTAACTGGTATGATTTGTGATGGTGGAAAAGTAGGATGTGCATTAAAGGTATCTACAGGTTCTACGGCTGCACTTATGTGTGCAACAACTGCAGTCAATGATGCAGTATTAAGAGAAAGTGATGGAATTTGTGCAGCAACACCTGAACAATGTATTCAAAATATAGCACGTATTGGGAAAAATGGAATGGAAAGAATAGATGAAGAAATCATCGCAATTATGAAAAGTAAAGAGTGTCAATAGCGAGAAGGTGGTCCAAGGATTATCTTCTTTTTGCGTATAATGATACATTTTAATAATTAAAGTGAATAAAGTATGAAGTGATAGTTAATTGAAATAACCTTGTATATATCATAATAAATTGAATTGTATAAACATAATATTACTATTCTAAAACATCATAATGGAATATTTCCCTTATCTTTGACACCTATTCCAAAAGTTTGTGCCACATCCCAGAAGGGGCCTGAAATATTGAAAGTGTTCGCATTGTTGGGTAAACTAGGACTCGTCAAAACAAATGAAAGCAATTTCAAGGAGGAAAAGAAAAATGAGTTTAGTATTAGCAAGAATCGACCAGAGATTAATTCATGGTATTGTTGTTACGCAATGGGCAGGTGCAACACAGGCAAAAAGATTAATGGTAGTCGATGATGAAGTAAGTAAGGATGAAGTTCAAAAATCAGCTATGAGAATGAGTAAGCCAGTGGGGACTGGTATGTCAATCATTGATACAGAAACAGCTATTAAGAACTTCAACGCAGGAAAGTATGATAGCCATAATGTATTCATGATTGTAAGAGAACCATCTACATTAGTTAAGTTAGCTGAAGGTGGCGTTAAGATTCCTAAAGTAAACATTGGTATTATCTTCGATGGGGAAGGTAAGACAACAGTGAAGAAGATGGTTTCAGTCAATGAAGAAGAAGTGAATGATTTAAAGAAATTACAGTCTATGGGTATTCCAGTGACATTCCACTTCGTACCAAGCGAAGCAGAAGAACCACTAGAAACATATATTAAATAATCAAGGGGGATAAGAAGTATGCAGGTTATTCAAGGAGTATTAATCGTATTATTATCAATGTGGATGGTCATAGACCAGCAGGGTATTGTTATTACAACATGGTTCCCAATCATGGTTGCATTCTTTGCAGGATTGATTATGGGGGATATGAAGACTGCCATGATTATTGGTGGTACATTCCAGTTAATGAACTTAGGTGTTGCCAACATTGGTGGTTCATCAGTGCCTAACTGGGGTCTTGCAACAGTAGTTGGTATTTATGTTGCATGTAGAACTACAAATGATGTGGCTCAGGCAAAAGCAGTTGCCTTAGCAGTAGGTGTACCAGTTGGTATGCTTGGTATTCAGTTAGATGTATTCGCAAAGTTATTAAATACTTATGTAACACATGCAGCACAGAAAGCATGTAATGAAAAGAAGTTTGGTAAGATGAACAGAATTCTTTGGATTGGTCCTATGATCTTTGCTTTATCTACAGGTTTACCAACAGCTTTATGTGTATTATTTGGTGATGCAATCGTTAATGTTATTTTAAAATCAGTTCCAGTATGGTTCACAAATGGTCTATCTATCGCAGGAAATATGTTACCAGTTGTAGGTATCGCATTATTGTTACAGGTTATGCCTGCTAAGAAGTACTTATCAATGTTGATGATTGGTTTTGTCTTCTCAGCTTACTTAAATGTACCAATGTTAGGTGTATCTATTATTGGTTTAGCTATTGCTTACTATTTCTTTACAACACAGGTCAATAAAGTGCCAGCAGTCGCAGCAGAAGGTGAAGTAATCGAAGAAGGAGATGATTGGGATGAATAAAGAAACACAGACAACAGAAGTTGTTACAAAGAAAGATCTTACAAAAGCCGCAGTACGTTACATGTTTATGGCATGTAATACATATAACTATGAAAACCATCAGGGTCCAGCAGTTGTATTTGGATTAGAGAAGGTTTTAAGAAAGATTCATAAGAATAATGATGATGACTATGTTGCATCATTAAATAACCACTTCAAATATTTCAATACTACAACTTGGATGGCTAATATCTTACTTGGTGCAAGTGTTGCTATGGAAGAAAAAGATGGTGTAGAAGCATTAGATACAGTACAGAACTTTAAGACAGGTATGATGGGTCCTCTTGCAGGTATCGGTGACACTTTAATCTGGGTACTATATCCAACAATCATGGGTTCTATTGCAGCTTACATGGGACTTGAAGGTAACCCTACAGGTGCACTTATCTGGATGTTACTTAACGTGATTTTCTTCTTCTTTAGAATTAAGCTATTCCATTTGGGATATGATTCAGGTTTAAAGCTTATTACTACATTAGGCGATAAGTTATCAGTCTTCACTGAAGCAGCATCTATCATGGGGCTAACAGTTATTGGGGCATTAATCCCTTCAGTTGTTAAGATGTCATTAGGTCTTGTCTTTAAGTCAGGCAAAGTAAAACTTGCTATTCAGACAGGTGTCTTAGATAAGATCATGCCTGCTTTATTACCAGTTGCACTTACATTTATCGTTTATAAATTACTTGCATCTAAGAAACTTACTGTTATTCAGGTCATCTTCTTAATTATTATTCTTGCATTAGTTTGCTCATTCTTTGGAATTCTAGCTCTCTAATCAAAGTTTTCGGGGGAAAGTCTATGAGAAAAATCGTTCTAACCAGCCATCATTTACTTGCAGATGGGTTAAAAGATACAATTCAGTATCTTATGCCAACTTTAACTGATATCCAGTCAGTGAGTGCTTATATGGATAATGTACCTGTTGAAAAACAGTTAAAAGAAGCACTTGGAGAAATCAATGAAGATGATGAATACATCATCTTCACTGATATGCTTGGGGGTAGTGTGAATCAGGAAGCAGCCAAATACTTACAGTATCCTAATGTATATGTGATTACAGGAATGAATTTACCTATTGTATTAAGTGTCTGTTTATCACTAGCAAACTGTGAAAAAGTGAATGAAGATATCATTAGAAATGCGATTGATGATGCAAAGTCACAGATTGTTTATGTCAACGATGTTATGAAAAATATGGGGGTTGATGAAGATGATGAATAAAGATTGGTGGAAAAGCAGCGTTGTTTATCAGGTTTATCCACAAAGTTTTAATGATACCAACAATGATGGGGTTGGTGATTTAAAAGGTATAACTGAAAAACTTCCTTATTTATCTAAATTAGGTATTGATGTCATCTGGTTAAATCCTATCTATGAGTCACCATTAGTAGATAATGGTTATGATATTGCGAACTATCGCAAGATCAATCCAATGTATGGCACAATGGAAGACTTTGATGAACTATTAGAAACAGCACATAGTATGAATATTAAGATTATTATGGACTTAGTAGTGAATCATACAAGTGACCAGCATGAATGGTTCTTAAAGTCTAAATCTTCTAAGGATAATGAATATTCTGATTTCTATATCTGGAAGGATCCTAAAGAAGATGGCAGTGAACCAACAAACTGGGGTGCTACTTTTGGTGGATCTGCATGGACTTATGTACCTGAAAGAAAACAGTATTATCTTCATTGTTTTGCGCCAGGACAGCCTGACTTAAACTGGGAAAATCCTAAGGTTAGAGAAGCTGTTTATGATGAAATGCGCTTCTGGTTAGATAAAGGTATTGATGGTTATAGAATGGATGTTATCTCTTTATTAAGTAAGAGACAGAATTTCCCAGATGCCTTACCAGGAGAATATGATTATGCAAAATCATATTATAAAGGAGCTTCTAATGGACCTCGTATTCATGAATTCCTACAGGAAATGAATAGAGAAGTCTTATCACACTATGATGTGATGACAGTAGGAGAAACAGCCAATACCAATGTTCAGCAGGGTAAACTTTATACAGATCCTTCTAGACATGAATTAAACATGGTATTCCAGTTTGATCATATGCATTTAGATTATGGTAAGTACGGTAAATTCTCTGATGTAAAGTTTAAACTCAGTGATTTAAAGAAGAGCTTATCAACTTGGATCAATGATTTAGGTGATGGATGGAATTCACTTTATTGGGACAACCATGACCAGCCTAGAAATGTGACTCGTTTTGGTGATGATGGAGTATATCGTGTAGAATCTGCTAAGATGTTAGCTACTCTATTACATATGATGAAGGGAACACCTTATGTTTTCCAGGGAGATGAATTAGGTATGAAAGATGTACCTTTTACATCACTTGATCAATATAAAGATATTGAAACTGTCTTTATGTGTCAGAAGATGAAGGATGAAGGTGAAAATGAAGAAACAATCAAGAAATATGCTTATTTAAGTTCAAGAGACAATGCAAGAACTCCATTTCCTTGGAATGGAGAAGAAGGTTCTGGTTTCTCTAATGTAAAGCCTTGGATTGATTATTCACCTGATAATAAGTTCATCAATGCAGAAGATGAATTAAAAGATCCAAATTCAGTATTCTATTATTATCAGAAATTAATTCGTTTAAGAAAAGAAAATCCTATAATTGTTTATGGATCTTATAAACTATTAGACGAAGAAGATTCAGATATCTTCTCATATGAAAGAGAATATGAAGGTAAGAAATTACTTGTAGTATGTTCTTTCGCAAAAGAGAAGGTAAGATATACATTGCCAGATGACTATAAGGATGCTGAAATTCTTATTGGAAATTATGAGAATGTATTGAAAACAGATGATAAAAATATTATTCTAAACCCATATCAAGCAGTAGTTTATCTAACAAAGGAGTAATGAGATATGGACTTTGACACACAAGCAGGACTTATATATTCAACATTAAATGATAACGAAAAAGATATGATTCAATATATCAGAAACCATAAAGCAGATGTTGTAGACATGCCTATTAATGAACTTGCGAATGTTCTGCTTTCGTCAAAGAGTTCTGTATTACGCCTCGCACAAAAGCTAGGCTATACAGGTTATTCAGAATTAAAGTATTCTTTAAAGAAGGATATAGTAAAGAAAGCAGTTGTTCCTACAGATCTTGTTGAAAAATTCAGAAAAGAGATTGATAAAACATTTGAATATGCATCACAAGTAAACTTTGCGCCATTGATCTCTGAAATCCATAAAGCGAGACAAGTTATTCTATATGCGACAGGGTTTACTCAGAATAACTATACAAAACAGTTTTCTAGTGAGCTATTTATGGCAGGGCGTTCAAATTATATTGTATCTGGTGAAACAAACTTTGAAATCATCTCACACTCCCTAACTAGTGATGATTTCGTCATTATTATTTCGTTGTCAGGTAATACACCAGGTATCAGAACAGTAGTCAATGAATTGAATATGAAAGATATACCTATTATTTCTATAACTGAGCTAGGAAAGAATTTCCTTGTAGAAAATTCAGATTATCAGCTTTACTATAATACAACAGATTTTCCAATCGAAGAGGAACATATCATTTCTATGAATGCAGTAGGAATTGTTCTTACTATTCTTGTAAGAAAATATCAAGAATTCGCATTCTTTGATGAGTAAAGTCAGACTTAATGGTCTGGCTTTTTTTCGTGTTATAGACTTTACGAATATATATGGGTGAATAAAATGAAACTTTTAGAAAGAAACTAATTAACAAAAATTATTAATGTAATTGGAACTCCTGATATTAAAGTGATTACGGGTATTAGAAGATCTGGAAAATCATGTCTGTTACTACAATTTATGGAATATATAAATCAAACTGATAAAGACGCGAATATTATTTTTGTTGATTTCAATTCTTTAAGTGCAGAGCCGTATTTAGAATACCAGGCATTAAATAATTATATAGAAGGTCAATATAAATCTAACAAGAATAATTATGTATGCATAGATGAAGTTCAAATGTGCAGTGGCTTTGAGAAAGTCATAAATAGTCTACATAGTAGTATGAAATATGATATTTATATTACTGGTTCGAATGCATTTCTATTAAGTAGTGATTTGGCTACTTTATTTACCGGTAGAACGTATGAAATAGAAGTATTTCCTTTTTCTTATAAAGAATGTCTAAAATATTATGATGGGCAGTATTCACTTGATAGATACGTGAGAGAAGGTGGAATGCCTGGAACTTTGCTTTATCGTGAAAAAGATGATAAGTATAAATATATACGAGATGTTTTTGAGACGCTTATTATAAAGGACATAACTAATAAATATTCGATAAGAAACAAGGAAGTTATTCATGATTTAGCGTACTTTATGATGGATAACATTAGTTCTTTGACATCAGCTAATAATATATCTAAATCATTAGCAATTGCTAATATTAAAATAACAGATAAGACTATAAAATTGTATATGCAATATTTGAAAGATTCACACTTGTTTTATAAAGCTAGAAGGTATGATATAAAAGGGAAAAAATGTTTGGCAACAAATGATAAGTATTATTTGTCTGACCATTCTTTCAGATATGCTATTATAGGAACAAAAAACATGGACTATGGCAGAGTATATGAAAATATCGTTGCGATTGAATTGCTTAGAAGAGGGTATGAAGTTTATGTTGGTAAACTTTACAAAAAAGAAGTTGATTTTGTGGCTATAAAACAAAATGAGAAGATTTATTTTCAAGTAAGTGATGATATTTCGAATCAGAAAACTTTCGATAGAGAAGTTACTTCACTATTAGAAATACAAGATGCATATCCTAAAATCTTATTGGCTAACACACATCATGATGAATATCAGTATGAAGGTGTAAAAATAATTGATATTGAAGAATGGTTAAAATTGTAAATATAAATGATTTGAATGCAGATAAGATAATAAATAAAAGTTTTACTTTATGCTTGTGAATCCTTCTAGCCTATGAACCTTGATGTAAATTAAGGTTTTTTTGTGCTTTGTTGTAATGTACATATATACGTTATACAATTATTTATAAGATTACTTATGAAGGGAAAAAGAAAATATGACTCAATATACAGAATTACTTGATAAAAAAGCTGAAGAACTACTATTAGATGATGATAACTATGAAGAAAGATTACTTGAAGTTGCTACACTGTTTCGTGGATTTGATGAAGCATTTACATCTTTTATTAAAGAACATGGATATACAGGTGATTTATCTGATACACCTGCAAAGGTAGAGTTTTTACGTGATAAGTTCAAAGCAGTGCATATAAAACTACCTCGTGATTTGTTTGTACCCAATAGGAAGATTTCTCGTAAAACTGCTTTTCAGATCTGTTTTGCTTTAGGTTTAGATGTTGATGAAACAAAAGACTTTTTTAGATGCGTTCAGTTTGAACGTGGGTTTGATTATCATACTATAAATGAAGCAGTTTATTATTTCTGTATGAGAAAAGGTCTTTCATATGATGAAGCACAAGAGATGATTCATAGTATTCCTATACCTAAAAAGATGAAAAAACTTCCAGATTGTGATGTCCTTTACACAGGTGCTATTATTGAAAACCTCAACAACATTGAGGATAAAGAAGAATTGATACACTATATCACAGAGAATATAGATGAATTTCGTTATAATAATGTCACTGCTCTAAAATATATTAGAAATCTTTGGAATGATATTTCTAAAGAAGATGGACTTGCAGTACAGGAAGGTACTGTGATTGATAGTTATAATATATTTAAAAATAAGCAGGAACAAGAAGATGACTATGTAATTGCGAATCCTCATGCATCTACTTGGACTATCTTTTCTCAAATAATGGGGTTCAGAAATTATCAAGAAAGTGAGTTTTCGATTAAATATGATCGTTCATTGACTTCTGTATTATCTGATAATAGACTCATGCCATTAAAGGCTGAATACTGTTTTCCAAACAGACAAAACATTGACAAGTTACTTCGTGAAGAACTAGTTGGCAAGGATGAAATAATTAGAAAGATGCTTATTTTTCTTGTTTTCTATACTTATTGGGCAAAACGAATTATTAGAAAAAAACGAGATTCCAATATAGTAGAAGACAATGATTTTGAAAGATGTCTAGATATGATCAATGCACGACTACTCGGTGCAGGTTATCCAGAATTATATATTGGTAATCCTTATGATTGGCTCTTTATGTGGGCATTAAAAGACTATGATAATCCTTTATTTGCGTTTAGATATTATATGGGAGAAGTATTTGCGGAAGCTGCTGAGAATTAATGGTGTAATAATAAAACCTAATCGAATAAACCTTGAATTATAATCTATTTATAATAATAAAAGGTGGTGAACTTATGGATCACAGAATTGCATTGAAACCAAATACTCCGCTTTGTTTATCTAATGATAGTGGTGAAATGATTCATTGTATTATAAAAAATGAAATTGGGCGTGGAGGATCCTGCATTGTATATGAAGCAGTTCGTATCACTGATACAGGTGATCAAACACTATATAGAATAAAGGAGTTTTACCCTTACAAACTTCATATTTCTCGTAATAATAATGAACTAGTTCCATCAGTACATGATATGGATTCTTTTCAAAAAGGACAGAAACAATTCCGCTGTGATTTTTCACATACAAATAGGTTATTCTATTCAGGTGATAACTATTCATCCATGACAAATCAATTGGATGTATTTAATCAAAATGGTACATCTTATATCTTATCTGCCTATTCTTCTGAGAATACATTAGCTGCTTATAAACCAGTGAATTTAAAAGAATGTATTACACTCATTAAACAGGTTGTTTATGTTTTAGGTAATATTCACAAGATGGGATATCTATATTTAGATATCAAACCTGATAATGTTTTGATTGTTGATGGATATCAAAAGCAAGTTCAGCTATTTGACTTTAATTCGCTTTTTGAATGGAAAAAAGTAAATCAACCAAGTGATATCAGACTATCTTATACTAAAGGTTTTGCACCTATTGAGTTACAGACTTCAAAAATCAAACGACTAGGACCACATACAGACGTTTATAGTGTAGGTGCATTATTGTTTTATCTTTTGTTTGGTCATACACCTACTGTACCTGACTGTGAAATAGATGCTGTATATGATTTCTCAAAAATACAATATGTCTATCATCAATGTGATGATCGATTATTGAGTTCTTTATGTCATTTCTTTCATAATACATTAGCTGTTTATTATGCAGATAGATATCAAAATATGGAGGAAGTATTAGATCAATTATCAATAATTGAGAAGTATGCTGACCCTTTAATACCACGTATTTATTCTACTCATATTATAAAGCCGCAAATCTTTTATGGACGTGAACAGGAGTTTAAAGAATTAGATAGTCTTCTATTAAATCCAAATTATAATTGTTTATTTATATCAGGTATGGGTGGTATTGGTAAGAGTACCTTTATTAAAGAATATCTCGCACGTTATCGTGAGAAGTTTGATACAGTTCTGTATGTCTATTATAAGGACAGTATTGAAGAAACTATATCCAATGACATGAATATTGAAATAAACACATTAAGACAAGATGAAGAAAATAAAACGCCCATCAGATACTTTGATAAAAAAGTTCAAAAGATACGTGAACTTGTAAGAGGTACTTCCGCGATTTTAGTCATTGATAATTTTACAGGTGAGATGGATGATGATTTAATTGCACTTCTTTCTACAGGATTAAGAATTATTCTCTTAACGCGTAAGTTACCTTCTTATTCAAATTGTCTAAAAGTGGAACTTTCTGCGATAACAGAGTGGAATGCTTTAATACATATATTTGAAGCCCATCTTGGACGTTCTATTGAAGCATATGAGCTAGATGACTTTAAACGTATACTCAATAGTATTGAGAATCATACGCTTATTCTAGAATTAATTGCGAAACAGATTGCGAATAGTCATATAACTATTTCTAGTGCTGCAGCTCTTACAATTGAGAATGGTTTTTCTACAATTGCGACTGAGAAGGTGGATTACGAAAGAGATAGTAAACAAATAAGTGATACGATTGGACATATCATAGATGCATTATTTGTCACAAATATGCTTTCTTCACAAAAGAAGGTCTTACTGAAGGTGCTCTCTTTGGTTGGCGATGAAGGAATAGAGATAAATATATTTCAGAGAATTATGCAACTTGAGTCTAAAGATGATTTAAATGAGTTAATTAAAGATGGCTGGATTACTATTTCTAGAGATATGGTTTCAATGAACAATGTGATTCAAGAAGCTGTGCATCGTTGGGAATGGACAAATGATTCTATTTATGCTGTTAGACAGTTCTTAACATATTTCTATATAGAAATTTATTTAGAATCCACAAAGAATAATTATCCTAAGAAACTTATATCAGAGTCATTAAAAGGTAAATGGATAATCAATAAACTATATAAGTGGCAAAAAGGTCTTATTGGGAAGGTAAACCAAGAAAGATATGCACGAATTAAAGATGAATCTCCTGCAGACATTGAAAAACTAACAAAATTACTCTATTTAGCTGAAGGCATTATTAAACAATGTCAAAGAGAGAAAGTGATTTGTGATACAGATCTATTCACGAACCTGCAGGTTGTAGTCTTACTCAATATGCCTCATTATAGAGATGACTTTGAAACAAGCAGAATTCTTTCAGATTATATTAAGTCTATTGAGCAAGATGAAGACTCTATGCATAAAATGAGACTAGATGCTGTTGTGATTATGCAGATTTATGAATTGATTTTCTCAATTTCTGCCAATAACGAAGATCTAGAAGGTATGCAGGATATACTAGTACGCGCTAAAAAAGCATCAAGCTGTTTCCATAGGAAAGAAGCTTATGCAATTTACTATAATATGCTTTCTGAGTATTATGATATTCTTCTTGATGGCTTTTATGATACAGACAATCAAGATGAAGAACGAGTACTCAATAAGATGCTTGACGCTATTGAAAAAACATTATTCTATTCTAAACAAAATATTTCTTATGATATCAATTATTTGTATGTAAAAAATATTTTGGCGAAAGCCACAATTTTGATGCGAAGTAATCGAGGTACGATAAGAAAAATCGATAAGCTGATTACTAACGCAAAGAAAATAATCATAGAGAATACAACGGAATATGCGGATGTTCGATTGCAGTATTATTTAGTATGTGCCTGGTATTATGCGTTGGTACAAGATGACAAAGATATGGCAGAAGTATTTATCGAAGATGCACTAGAGTTATCCAATGTTATAATTCCAACTGATTTACAGAAAATTGAGGATGTGATTATTCCTTGCGCCAATATTTACTTTGAATTGTGCTGTTATAATCAAGCAATTGGTTTACTTTATAAAGGCACACGCCTCTGTTTTAAGCATATCAATACTGACTCCTATGCGTTTATCAGACAGCAGCTCTATAATCATTTCTTTCAGGTTGGCATAGAAGCACAGCAAGTTGAATGGTGTCAAAAGATGATCAAACTTATAGAAATAGAGAATAAAGAAATTGTGGATGATAAAAATAGAGTGATTATTCCAGAAGAGGTACGAAGTTTATAGTGTAAGTATCCAAGTCTGAACTATTATAGGTAATTTAAAATAACTAGGGGTTTCCCAAATTTTAATTATCACGTAGTATGGGGTGATGCTCACCCC
>NZ_JBHSEB010000060.1:0-2417 GCF_042651925.1 Catenibacterium sp. GCM10023432
TATAAAGTAGAAAAATAGGCGTTAAGCTAAATTTATTGATCTAGTAGCAACATTTTTCATAAACTTAGCGTATTTTTTTGAAATGTTTGAAATTTTTTCCAAAATTAGGGGTTTAATGTATAATAAAGATACACAATCTTAACACAAACGTAATCTTTTTTTGCTTTATGTTTAGAAATGCTTGCTTATAATAAATTTCAGGAGGTCTTTTTATGCCAGCAGGTTATACACATTATATTTTTGGTGAACAGGTTTTAGATCAACTTGATGAAAACATCAAGAAAAGGATCATGCCCTACATTGATTTGTATCATATTGGGATTCATGGTCCAGATATTCTTTTTTATTATGATGTCTATAAAAAGAATCCAGTTAAATCATTAGGCTTTGGAATGCATCAGCTTCCTGCCAACTCTTTCTTTAAACATGCAAAAGAGCTTATTAAACAGGATGCAACAGATGCAACACTCGCTTATACAATTGGATTTATTACTCACTTTACACTGGATAGTTCTTTACATCCTGAAATAGGTGTATTAGAGAATACATTATCTATGACCCACAGCTTACTAGAATCTGAATTAGATAGAGAATTACTTGTAAGAGTTGGAAGAGATCCTTTGACTGCCAATTTAACAACACATATTCATCCTGATTATACTATTGCGTTGGTCATTGCACCATTCTTTGATTTAAAGGCTGAAGAAGTAGATAAAGCATTACATGATCTACTCTTTATCTTAAAATGGCTTGTTGCTCCTACTAAATTGAAGAGAAACTTTGTCTTAAGTGTAATGAAGTTAGGTGGTATGTATGAAGAATATAAAGGATTACTTATTAACTATGAAAAAGATGAACATGCTGCCAATGATATCAATCATTTAATAGAAATGAAAGATGAAGCAGTGCCTTTAGCCGTATCACTCATTAATGAGTATGTTGACCATCTTGATGATGATTACTTAAATGAAAGGTTTAATAGAAACTATGAATAAACTAACTAAACTAGAAAAATACTGGATCTTGTATGATGTCGGTAATAGCGCCTTTGTCCTACTTGTTGCTACTATCATCCCAATTTACTTTAACTACCTTGCGTCTCTCGCAAAGATCAGCGAAGTCAACTATTTAGCTTATTGGGGATATGCATCTTCTTTCACAACTCTTATTGTTGCTATTATTGGACCAGTGCTTGGTTCTATTGTGGATACAAAGGGGTATAAGAAACCAATCTTTACTATTAGTATGATTATAGGTGTAATGGGCTTAGCCTGTTTTTCAGTTCCTAAGTCTTGGATTATATTCTTAGGTGTATTCGTTATTGCGAAGATTGGTTATAATGCAAGTCTGATTTTCTATGATTCTATGCTTCTAGATATTACAGATGACAAGCGTATGGACTATGTTTCATCTCAAGGATATGCATGGGGTTATATTGGAAGCTGTATACCTTTTGTAGTCAGCTTAGTGTTTGTCTTATTCTATGAAAAGATGGGTATTCCATTTAACGGTGCTATGACAATCGCCTTCTTAATCAATGCATTATGGTGGTTGGGCATGACATTACCACTCTTAAAGAACTATAAACAGGTAAATTTCGTAGAGAAACAAGAACATCCTATTCGTGATAGTTTTAAACGTTTAGGACATACTCTTTCTACTTTAAATGAAGATAAGAAAGTATTCTTCTATTTGATTTCTTTCTTCTTCTATATCGATGGTGTTTATACAATCATTGAAATGGCCACTGCCTATGGCAGTGCCCTTGGGCTTAATACAAATGGATTATTAATTGCCTTATTAGTGACTCAGATTGTTGCTTTCCCATTTGCGCTGATTTTTGGATATTTATCTAAAAAATACCCTACAGATAAACTTATTAAAGTATGTATTATTGCCTATACTGGTATTGCCTTATTTGCGATTCAGTTAGATAAACAATGGGAATTCTGGATCTTAGCTATTTTTGTAGGTATGTTCCAGGGAGCTATCCAGGCACTATCTCGTTCTTATTTTGCGAAAATTATTCCACCTCAGAAATCAGGTGAATACTTTGGTTTATTTGATATCTGTGGTAAGGGGGCATCCTTCATGGGTACAACTCTTGTAGGGCTCATTTCACAGCTTACAGGGCATATAAACTATGGCGTGGCAATGATTTCAGTAATGTTTGTGATTGGATTCTACTTCTTCCAGAAAGCGGCAGAATTATAAGAGGCCAGACTGTTGACAAACTAAATGTTAACAATCTTTTCTTTTAAAATCGAATAGTATGTGATAATATAGTTAATGCCGTAAGTGTCCACACTCCAATTAAGCAAATTTGTGGCCTTACGGCCTTTTCATATCCTGTCAATTAAGGCCTAAAAATGGTATAATTAAGATGCTTAATTGGAGGATATAAATATGGCAATGAC
>NZ_JBHSEB010000061.1:0-3170 GCF_042651925.1 Catenibacterium sp. GCM10023432
TCTTTCTATTAGAAACAACCGCAAAGTCCTTTAATCCAAGGTCAATGCCAATTCCTTTACTGGAATTATTGGCTGTCCTTCTATCTGGGATTTCTATAAGAACTGAAACATAGTATCTGTCAGCCTTTATTGAGACATGACCGCTCTTAATTACATATCCGCCTTTTGTAGTTGGAATATATCCTTTCTCTTTGATGCGGACCCATCCAAGTGACGGAATCTTGATTCTGTGTCTTTCACAGAGGCAATCTTTTGGATTATTCCTTACGAAATACATCTTCACATCAGATCTGCCTTTCTTCTTAAATTTTGGAAAGGCGCTCTTGTGATTAAAGAATTTTTCAAATGCGGTCTGTCCGTTATTTACTGCCTGTGTTACCGATTTTGAATAAGCTTCCTTGATTCAGGAATATTCTGGATGGCTCGGAAGAAACTCATTGTTGAGCCATACGATAAACTGGCAGCTGCTCATAAACTTTTTGCCACTTTCATGAAGTTCCTTATTATGAGCAAGATAGAAGTTATAGATAAATCTGCAAGTACCTATAGTTTTACGAATTTTGACTTTCTGCTCTTCTGTCGGATTTATTTCCGTCTTGAAGCTCTTCAGCAATTTCCTCATCCCTTTCTATCAGTTTTTTATACTTATGATGCCCTTACAGCCTGCAGGAGAAAACATGAAGTATTGAAACAATATCCTGCATGAGTTCTCCATCTGATTTCTAATCTAATTATAGAACAAATAGAAAGTTTATGCATAAAGTTCAGCTTCATGAGTGCCGATTTATAGGCGTTTATATAATTTAATTTTTACTATCCTGTGGTTTGTGGGTATTCAAATAATTCTTTTACATTACAAAACCATCTTAAAAATGCAACTTGATTTAGTAAATGTTGATTATAAGTATAATAACACCTATTAGTTGTGGTTCGGTTTGCCTTTAAAGTTCCTTTTCTATCTCAACGTTATAATACCTTAACAGATACGCCTAAAAATTCAGCAAAATCCTTTGGCTTCTAATTTGTGATATTTGATGTATTCATTTTAACACTCTCCTTTGAAAGGATTTGAACACATTTAATCACAACAGTCAATATATTTAGTTACTTATATTTTCCTCCTTCACAATCTGACTAGACAAGATGTTTAATGTTTTGAAATCATTTTTAATTCCCATCGCATATAATAATGGCGTTTCTTCTTTATCCATCGTATATATATTTCCTGCATATAGGGTTTTTCCATGAAGGTATCAAATAGGGTTTTAATTTCTTCAATACATTCATGATCCATTACATTTTCATCAAATGTCGCTGTCATAAAGTTATTTTTATAGTTAATAGAAATAGCGAGGAAATAATCATATGCTACTGTCAAAAAATCATCTGTACTGAAAAGAAATTGATTCTTTCTAGTTCATTATTTGATAGATAGTTATGTAATATTTTTCCTCTCTTATATTTCTTCAACTGACCAGTATTATTATATGCGATACTTACACCATAATAAGAGATTTTCAAATCACATAAAGCATAGATATTTTCTATTGTATCAATAAATACATCATCCACAAACTTACGTATAGACCCTCTATTGGTAATAGATATTGTTTCCATCATGCTCACCTCTATTACCATTATAAAACAAAAAAATCCGCATATGCGGATTTCATTACTTATTTGCTTCAATTAAGTCCATAGCCTGCTTTAATACTGCAGCGCCATCCATACGACCATATGAACGCATATCAATTAACTGTGCAGGAGTTGGTGCTACTTCCTTCTTAACAGTTGCTTCAAGATATCTTACCTGTGGGCCAAGTAATACAACATCTGCTTTAGCGCCGTTTGCTTTTGCTTCATTCGCACCGACTGCCCAGATATTTGCTTCAATACCTTGTTTTTCTGCTTCTTTCTTCATTTTTTCAACAAGTAAGCTTGTAGACATACCTGCAGCACAACATAACATAATATTTACCATATCAATTATCCTCCTAATTCACCTAATAATCATTATAATACTGTAACCGTTGCCTTTAAAGTGTTTTTTATTCACCAAAATCATTTTTTATACTGATAATGCTTCACTGTACCCTGCTTATAGTCACTCAAGATCATTTATGATAAACTATGTATGAATGGAGTTGATACAATGATTATAGATAAAGTAAACGATTATTTAAATAGTCATTCTTCAAGTACAACTTTGCTTGAATTATGCTTCTATATTAAAAAGAATATCCATAGAATTCCAAATCTAAGTATTGATGATATTTCAAAAGAATCTTTAATTTCTAAAGGTCAAGTATCAAAATGCATAAGAAAATTAGATTATGAAAACTATGAAGAATTTAAAAATGCGTGTATTCAATATTTAGATTTAATCTCAAAAAGAAAAAAAATCTTAAACCCACATCAAAGTTTTGAAACAAATGTAATGTATTTTACTAAAGATTTCATTCAAAATATCCAATATATGATCAATCATATTAATTTGAAGTTAATTCAAAAACTTATACAAGATATCAAGCAAGCAAATAAAGTATATTTATATGCACACGGTGATGTCAGATCTGTTTGTTATAATATCCAAAGAGAAATTCAGATATATGATATTCAGACAATTATATGTGATGCTGATTTTAACAAGGATTATCATTTTCTAGATAATGATCTCTTAATTGTACTAAGTACAAATGGGCATTCTTTCCATTATAATAAGCGTGTCATTAAACGTATAAAAGAATCTCATGTTGATCAATGGCTTATTACATGTAATGAAAGTATTACATTATGTCAAAATCAAATAATCGTTCCCCTGCTCGATGAAAAATACAGTGAATATATTATTAAGTACATGATAGATATTCTATTACTAGAATTACAAAACTAGTTTCCAAATTGGAAACTTTTTTGCTTTCTTCAATCTAATCCTCTATTCTATAGACAGGAAGCCAAACAATATAGAGATAGTTATAATTGTTTGTGGCAAAATATATAGAGGAGGAACTTAATATGGGATTTAAAGAAGGATTCTTGTGGGGAGGTGCCACTGCTGCGAATCAGGTTGAAGGTGGCATATTTGAAGATGGTCGTGGTTTAGTGTTAAACCGCAAACTCTACCCATAATAAAAAGTAATAAAACCGCAAATTAAATTAATAAACAGGTG
>NZ_JBHSEB010000062.1:0-8571 GCF_042651925.1 Catenibacterium sp. GCM10023432
AAAAAACGGAAAAACGAAAATCAAAGAAATGTGTTATTTCCACTTGACAATCGTCATTTCATAACAGATTATTATAACGATGCAAAAAGAAAATAATTTTTTGCTTCCTAAATCGTCATGAGACGTCCAGCTCATGACATTTTTTTTATTATTATCATTGATAAAATACCGATAAGATGATAATATATTATCATCTTAAGATTAAGGTCTTAAGATAGGAAAATCTAGTTATACATATCGTGGGGTGTAGGGACCTCATGATCTTGTGCAGATATGTCTGCATCTCCTGTACATTCTTATTCGGGTGCGAGGATAAGAATGATCACTGCTCGTAAGAGTATTTCTAATAATTTAATCCCTTATTGAACATGGATATAAAGTGAGTAATTAATGAAACCCTCATACTTTTAACTCATTATAACTTTGATTTTCCTAGGAACGCTGATCCTTTTAATCATTAGGGCATTGATTGAAAAACAGCCACTGCATTCATATTTCATCCATATCAAGCCAAAAGAATATTTATGTAGTGCATGATCCTCCTTATGGAGGATTCTTTTTTTACAAATTATTAATATACTCTTTATTTGATGATAACCATATTTATTATATAAGGTGCTATACTTGTGCACAGAGAGGAAGTTATATTAGAAAAAGCTGGCGGTATCTTATGTGATTATCGTGGACATCCAATTAAAAACCAATTAATCACAGATTTAGTTGTAGGCAAAGAAAATATCGTTCACAATCTGATATCTCAATGTATTAATAAGTAGGGAGACCTGCTTATTTTTTAAAAAAAACCTGGAATAAATCCAGGTTAATCAATAGGTTCCTGATAGAACCTTCCTTTTACAGCATTTGTTTTGACTATATTAACAAAAGCCTGTTTATCAATACTTTTAATTATTTCATAAACATCATTGACTTCTGCAGCACTGACGACTGTATAAAGCATGACACGATCTTCATGTGTATGAGATCCTTCGCCAGTAAAACGAGTCATACCATGATGTGTCTTAACTAATAATTCTGTTTCTAATTCATCTGCTTTATTAGATATGATGAAAAAAGTCATCTGCTGATCTGATTTGTGGAAAGTATCTATTGCCTGAGTAGATACGAATTGGAAAACAATAGAATAAAGAGATGCTTCAAATCCAAATAACATTCCAGAAGTTAATAATAGAATAATATTAAAACCTAGGATGATGTTCCAAGAAGAGATATTCCACTTACGATGAATATAGACTGCAATAAAGTCTGTTCCTCCGGAACTTGCTTTACCATATAAGGCAATAGAAATAGCCAAACCATTTAATAAACCACCAAATAAAGCAATTAATAATGGATCAGTTGTCACCTTATAAGAAGGAATCAAATCAACTAAGAATGAGTTTAAAACAATCATTAATACACTATAACCAGTAAAACGTTTTGAAATAAGTTTAAAACCAATGATAGCTGGTATCGCATTTAATGAAATATTAAGTACAGAATAAGGTACAGAAATGTTAGCATACTTTAACATTATTCTCTGTACTAATAGAGTCATACCGGTAATACCACCAGGGACTAATTCACCAGCACGTACAAACGTCTTAATATTAAAGGCCATTAAACATGACGCAAGAATAACACATACGAATGATTTGAGGGCTTTTATTGATTTTTTTTGCTGTATTTCCTTTTCATATAACATAAATTTAACATTCGCCTCCTAAAATTCGAACAAATTGTACTATTGTTTATACAATAAAACAACCGTAATTTTGTAAAAAGTAAAAAATCACATTTACATAATCTTAAGATAATACATACACAAATATGATTTTTTTGTTAAGGAGAAAAATTTATGATGTAGGTGTCTTAAGAAGACAGGAGGAAAAAAGTAAATATGAAAAAAATATTAACGCTTGTACTTGCATGTGTACTTGCATTTTCACTTGCTGGTTGTGGAGGTTCTAAGGATTCTTCAACTGCTGGTTCAGGAGATTTATCAGGAAAGATCTCACTTGATGGTTCTACATCAATGGAAAAATTCGTAACTGCCTTAGGCGAATCTTTCAAAGAAAAGAACCCTAAAGTTACAGTAGAAGCTCAGTTCACAGGTTCATCTGCGGGTATCTCTTCAGTATTAAATGGTAAAGCTGATATCGGTGATTCATCAAGAGCATTAACTGATGAAGAAAAGAGCCAGGGTCTTGAAGAAAACATTGTAGCAATTGATGGTATCGCAGTTGCAGTTAACAAAGATAATACTGTTAAGAATGTAACTAAAGAACAGTTAACTAAGATCTATACTGGTGAAATCACTAACTGGAAAGAACTTGGTGGTAAAGACGAAAAGATCGTTGTTATTGGCAGAGAAGCTGCTTCTGGTACGAGAGGTGCATTTGAAGAATTATTAGAAGTAAAAGATAAATGTCAGTATGCACAGGAATTAGATAATACTGGTGCAGTTGTTGCAAAATGTGCTTCTATTGAAGGCGCTATTGGTTATGTATCACTCGATGCTGTTGATAAATCAATCAACACATTACAGTTAGAAGGTGTTGATTGTACAGTTAAGAATATCAAAGCTGGTAAATATGCATTACAGAGACCATTCGTAATGGCTACTAAAGGTAAAGTTGAAAAACAGTCTAAATTAGTTCAGGCATTATTCGATTACATTGATAGTGATGAAGGGCAGGCTATCATTAAAAAAGTAGGTCTAATCAGTGCTAAATAGCATTGTTGGTACCAATAAAAGTAGACAAGCATCAGAAAAGGCAGCCGCATTAATCGTTAGTGTATGTGCTGCTTTTTCAATAGTTGCAGTCGTCGCTATTACTGCCTACATGATCTATAGTGGCACACCTGCACTTGCTAAGGTTGGTATCGGAAATATCTTATTTAAAACAGAATGGGTTCCTTCTCAAGGAAAGTTCGGTATTCTTTACATTATCTTAACTTCTATTGTTGGTACTTTACTTGCAGTCTTAATCGCAATACCTGTTGGTTTACTTACCGCAGCCGCATTAAGTGAAATGGTCACTGGTACTCCAAAGAAGATTATGAAAGCAGCTATTGAATTATTAGCTGGTATTCCATCCGTTGTTTATGGGTTACTTGGTATCTTGATCATCAACCCACAGATGTATAAGTTAGAAAAGTTTTTTTATCATACATCTCATTCACATCAGTTCACTGGTGGGGCAAACCTCATTGCTGCAATTATTGTATTAGTAATCATGATCTTACCAACATTAATCAATGTCTCTGAAACAGCTCTAGAAACTGTTCCAAATCATTTAAGATTAAGTTCTTATGCACTTGGTGCAACTAAAATTCAGACAATCTTTAAAGTAGTTATTCCAGCTGCTAAGAATGGAATCATGAGTGCCATTGTATTAGGTGTTGGACGTGCTATTGGTGAAGCAATGGCTATCTTACTTGTTGCAGGTAATGCTGTTAATTTACCAGCACCATTCAATTCAGTGCGTTTCTTAACAACAGCTATCGTATCTGAAATGTCCTACTCAAGTGGTGTACATAGACAAGTATTATTTACAATCGGTTTAGTATTATTCATCTTCATTATGATTATAAATATCGTATTAATGAAGATTCTAAAGAAGGGTGAAGAAAATGGATAAAGCAGATTCTAAAAAAGTATCAGCTACGTCTCCATTAAAGGAAGTGAACGCTATGGATAGAACGTTATATCATACAAAGAAAAGAATAGGAGACACTATACTACGTGGACTTATTTATCTATGTGCTAGTTTCTCTAGTATCTTAATTCTTGTCATTATTGGTTATGTATTCTCAAAAGCCATCCCCCATTTCCATTTCAAGAATTTAATTGAACCAATGAGTCAGTTAATGAACCCTGAAGGTTTATTAGGTAATATCATCAATACTCTTTATATTGTCGTAGGTACATTATTATTTGCCTGCCCAATTGGTATTGGTGCTGCCATCTACTTAAATGAATATGCAAAAAATAAGAAGTTTGTTGCAGCAGTATCATTTACAACAGAAGTATTATCAGGTATTCCATCTATTATCTTTGGATTATTTGGTATGATCTTCTTTGGTGAAATGCTTCATTTAGGATATTCAGTCATAAATGGATGTTTCACATTAACTATTCTTATCTTACCTATTATTATTAGAAACACTCAGGTTGCCTTAGAATCAGTTCCTTCTTCATATCGTGAAGCTGCATTAGGTATAGGTTCAACTAAGTGGTATATGATTCGTACTGTTATTCTTCCAAGTGCTATGCCTGGTATCTTAACGGGTGTGATTCTTGGTATGGGTCGTATTGTGGCTGAATCAGCTGCCTTATTATTTACAGCAGGTAGTGGTTACTTTATGCCAAGAGGATTCTTCACGCACTTGATGGAAAGTGGTGGAACACTTACTATCCAGCTTTATATGGCAATGAGTAATGCTGAATATGGACAGGCCTTTGTGATTGCGATGATCTTGATTATTCTTGTATTAATCATGAACTTTATCGCTAAATGGCTATCAAGTAAGTTTAATGTAGAAAAAGCAAAATAATGAGGTAAATATATATGAATAAAATGGAAATTAAGAATTTAAATCTATGGTATGGTGAAAAGCATGCCTTAAAGAATACAAGTTTAGATATCCCAGAACATAAGATTACAGCGTTCATCGGTCCTTCTGGATGTGGTAAATCTACATTCCTTAAAACATTAAATCGTATGCAGGATTATATAAAAGGGGTAAAGATTACTGGTCAGGTGACATTGGATGGTGAAGACATCTTTGATCCTAGAGTAGATACAACCTTATTAAGAAAGAAAGTAGGTATGGTATTCCAACAGCCCAACCCATTCCCAATGAGTATCTTTGATAACATTGCCTATGGACCTAGAATTCATGGGATTAAGAATCATGCTGAATTAGAAAAGATTGTGATTAGATCATTAAAGCAGGCTGCTTTATATGATGAAATTGCAGATCGCCTAGATACAAGTGCATTAGGTTTATCTGGTGGTCAGCAGCAGAGATTATGTATTGCGAGATGTTTAGCTGTTAACCCAGATGTTATCTTATTAGATGAACCTACAAGTGCCTTAGATCCAATTTCTACATCTAAGATTGAAGACTTATTAATGGATCTTAAGAAAGACTATACAATTGTGATTGTAACTCATAACATGCAGCAGGCTTCACGTATTGCAGACAATACAGCATTCTTCTTACAGGGTGAAATCATTGAAACTGGTGATACAGAAAAGATCTTCTCATTCCCTCAGGATAAGAGAACAGAAGATTATATTACTGGTAGATTCGGTTAATATTTAACAAACAATTAACAATATATTATAATGAAGGAGTAAAAATTATGAGAAGTCGTTTTGATCGAGAACTAGATACGCTTAATGTAGATCTTCAGAAGATGAGCGGTCTTGTAGAGAATGCATTAGAAAATACTATTGCTGCATTTAAAAATAAGAATACTAAGCTTGCTAAAGAAGTGATGGAAAATGATCGTATGATCAATGATATGGAACGTTCTATTGAGTCTATTTGTTTTAAGTTAATGTTAAGACAGCAGCCAGTGGCAAGGGATTTACGTATTGTGACTACTGCTTTAAAGATTGTCACTGATCTAGAAAGAATTGGTGACCAGTGTTCTGATATTTGTGAAATTATCTTAGATTTATCTGGTAATCATATTTATAGAACAGTAGAACATATTCCAGATATGTTAAAGACTGCAAAAGAAATGGTACATAAGTCTATTGAAGCCTTTGTGGAGGGGGATGTAGATAAAGCTCACAATATTTCGAGAATGGATGATGATATTGATTCTTTATTCTTAGATATTAAGAATGAAATCATTCAGATTATGAAAGAAAATAGTGAAAATGCTGATGACTGTTTAGATTACTTCATGATTGCGAAATATCTAGAAAGAATTGGTGATCATGCATCTAATATCTGTGAATGGTTAGATTTCATGGAAACAGGATCCATCAACCAGCAGCGTATTATATAAGGGGGATATAATCAATGAGCGAACGTATATATGTAATTGAAGATGATGAAAATATTCAGGAAATTATCAAGTTATCTCTTGAATCAAGTGGGTATTCAATTACTCTATTTAATAATGCGATAGATGCGATTGTTGCAATTCATGAAGATACGCCTGATCTTGCAATATTTGATGTCATGTTACCAGAATTAGATGGTATTTCAGCTATTAAGCAGATAAGAAAGACTAATACAACTTTGCCTATCTTAATTCTATCCGCAAAGGATCGTGAAATAGATAAGGTAAGAGGATTAGATTCAGGCTGTGATGATTATATGACGAAACCATTTGGAGTGCTGGAACTTGCTGCACGTGTTCGCTCATTACTTAGAAGAAGTCAGCATCATTCAAAGGTTATTAAAACGACATCTTTAGAAATTGATAAATCGAAACATATTATTTTAAAGCAGGGTGAAAAACTGGAATTAACTCATAAAGAGTATCAGTTATTACTCTATTTAGTAGAAAATAAAGAACGTGTTGTAGAAAGAGAAGAACTCTTAAACAATATCTGGGGTTATGATTTTGTAGGCGAATCAAGAGCCTTAGATGTTCATATTCGTTCTTTACGTGCAAAACTTGGTGATGATGGACATCATTATATTAAGACAATCAGAAGTGTAGGTTATCGTTTTATTGAGGATGGTCAATAATGAGACAATCTATATTAAGATATTTTATCTCACTTTTATTAGTATCTCTATGTATCTGTAGTGCAACGAGTATATTTATTATTTCTGGTTCAATGAAAGAGGATTCCGAAAGAGAAATGATGTATTCTGTTAAATTAATAGAATATAACTTAGATTACTCGGGTGATTTAAATAAACAGATAGAAACATTGAATCCACTTGCTTTCTCTGATGATACAAGAATATCTGTCATAGATGAAAAAGGTAAAGTTCTTGCAGATACATACAAGGATGATATTTCTTCTAATCATATAAAAAGAGAAGAAGTGCAGGAAGCACTTCATTCTTCAAATCATGAGGGGTATGCAATGAGACGTTCTGAGACAACTAATCAGCCACTTCTCTATGCTGCATATTATAAAGATAACCACATTATAAGATTGTCCATCCCTTATTCAGGTGTATGGGGTTATTTCCCAGAACTTGCTCCTGCATTTGCGATTTCTATACTGATCAGTATATTATTTTCATACATAGTTGCACGTAAACTCTCTAAGAGAGTCACTCAGCCTTTGACAGAAATCAGTGAGTCTCTTAATAATATGACTGAAGATTATCGTTTTGAACTCCCAACAACAGATTATGAAGAATTTACACCTATTATTGATACACTAGAAAATCTCTCTCACCGATTAAGAAAATCTATGAGAGAGACAAGATTTGAACAAGATAAGATCAATGCGATATTAAGAAAGATGGAGGAAGGCTTTATCTTACTTGATGAGAATGGCATGATCTTAAGTGTCAATGATAGTGCTATAAAGATTCTAGGGCCTTTAAAAGAGAAGGACAATTTAGTTGATCATATCTCTTATCCAAATCTTATAAATGCGTTAAATAGTGCTTCTAAAAAACAACGTATAGAATTAAAGATTCATGATTTTGATTACCAATGTGCAATCTCCCGCCTTCCATTTGGTACAGCACTCTTCTTTGTAGATATTACCGCAATGAAGAACTCACAAAAGATGAGAGAAGAATTCTTCTCTAGTGTATCTCATGAATTAAAAACACCTATTACAGCTATTAGAGGTTACAGTGAATTATTATCACAAGGATTCATCAATGATGAAAATCAGAAGAAGATGATGCTTTCTAAGATTCAAACTGAAGTGACTAATATGTCTTCTTTAATTAATGATATCTTGATGTTATCTAGACTAGATAGTGATGATTTGATTGTAGAAAAAGTTCCTGTTAAGATGCAGGCATTAATGAAGGACATCTCGCAAGATTATGAAGGTTTATTATTGAAATACAATGTAGAGCTTCATACAGATGTTGAGCCTATTACTTATATTGGAAATGGGTCTCAGATAGAGACATTAATTTCTAATTTAGTAAGTAATGCGATTAAATACAATAAAGAAGATGGTCATGTTTATGTTCATATTTATGGTAAAGAAGATAATATGGTCATTGAAGTCAAGGATACAGGTATTGGTATACCACTTGCAGATCAAGGACGTGTCTTTGAAAGATTCTACCGTGTTGATAAGGGACGTAGTAGAATCAAGGGTGGTACTGGATTGGGACTTGCGATTGTTAAGCATATTGTTTCTTATAATAAAGGAACTGTGAAATTACATAGTCAATTAGGAGAAGGTACTTGTATTACGATTACTCTTCTTAATAAATCATAGAGATGCTTTGGCATCTCTATATTTTTTTGAAATTACGATATATATATTATAAATTGAATACTGTATAGTAGTAATAGGTGAACTACCCATTACCTAAAGGTAAGCGCCAAATTATATAGTGTACCTAAAAAGGACGATTAAATCGAAAATGTGATTTAATCGTCCTTTA
>NZ_JBHSEB010000063.1:0-175 GCF_042651925.1 Catenibacterium sp. GCM10023432
TTTACAAGTAGAATTATTATGAGTGTGCTGTGTAGAAGCATTGATATTATTGAGACAATAAGTTTCAATTATTTCAACAGTATCAAAATCAGGTTCATCAAAGAACTTGAAATCAAAAGAATTAAAGGCTGACTTGATGTTTAGTGAAAAATCTTGTATCATGTTTCTTGTATCA
>NZ_JBHSEB010000063.1:246-17329 GCF_042651925.1 Catenibacterium sp. GCM10023432
TGGAAGATTATGCCGTCACAAAAGGCACATTTTCCACCTGTTTATTAATTTAATTTGCGGTTTTATTACTTTTTATTATGGGTAGAGTTTGCGGTTTAACAACTCACATCGAGATAATGTAAGTTCTCACGAACATTACTTACTATGTCATCGTGTATGCTTTCGATTGACCGAAATCATATCTACTCACAAGTTCTTGTACACTCCATAGTCGTAAATTCCCGAAGTAGCCTTCGGTACATACCTACGTTTGCGTTTGGTTATGCAACTTCGTAAGTCGTAGCATCTCTCAGATTTAGTGCAGCATTGAAATCTCTATCTTCGATATAACCACAGTCACATCTGAAAACTCTATCTGAAAGCTTTAAATCTTTCTTGATATTCTTGCAACAGCGACATGTCTTAGATGATGGGAACCATCTATCTACTGTTCGTTGTTCAATTCCGTACTCCTTGCATTTAGCTTGAAACTTTGTTTTAAATTCATAAAGCTTCTGCGAAGCAACTGCCTTTGAAAGATGCTTGTTCTTCATCATTCCTGATACGTTTAGATCTTCAATCGTTATATAAGATGGCTTGGTTTTCACTATCTCTGCGATTATCTTATTGATGTAGTCAGTACGAATATTGTCTATTCTATGATGAAGCTTCTGTATCTTAAGCCTTTGTTTTTGTATATTTCTTTTTTGAGTGGACTCTCCTTTCTTTATATTTTCATACTTTCGAGAAAGACTTCTCTGTTCTCGAATAAGTTTTTTTTCAAGCTTCTTTAATTTTGCAGATTTATTGATGTTCTTATAAGTTTTTCCATTAGAGACAATCGCAAAATCCTTTAATCCAAGGTCAATGCCAATTCCTTTTATTCTTGATTTCTATAAGAACTGAAACATAGTATCTGCCAGCTTTTATTGAGACATGACCGCTCTTAATTACGTATCCATCTTTTGTTGTGGGAATATATCCTTTCTCTTTGATGCGTACCCAGCCAAGTGAAGGAATCTTGATTCTATGTCTTTCGCAAAGGCAATCTTTTGGATTATTCCTTACAAAATACATCTTCACATCAGATCTGCCTTTCTTTTTGAACTTTGGAAAGTCGCTCTTGTGATTAAAGAATCTTGTAAATTCGGTCTGTCTATCATTTACTGCCTGTGTTACCAATTTTGAATAAGCCTCCTTGATCCAGGAATATTCTGGATGGCTAGAAAGATACTCATTGTTAAGCCAAACTCTAAACTGGCTGCTGCTCATAAACTTTTCCCCATTTTCATGAAGCTCCTTATTATGAGCAAGATAGAAGTTATAGATAAATCTGCAAGTACCTATTGTTTTACGAATCTTGACTTTCTGTTCATCTGTCGGATTTATTTCCGTCTTGAAGCTCTTCAGCAATTTCCTCATCCCTTTCTATCAGCTTTTTTATACTTACTAAACCCATACAGCCTGCAGGAGAACACATGAAGTATTGAAACAATATCCTGCATGAGTTCTTCATCTGATTTCTAATCTAATTGTAGAACAAATGGAATATTCATGTATTAGGTTCAGCCTCGAGAACGCTGTTTAATAGGTGTTTATGAAATTTAATTTTCACTAGCCTATGATTTGTGGGTATTCAAATTGTAGTTTTTATTTTTTTCCATTACTTCATCTAATAAATGTTTACATGGTTTCCATAATCTTCAGTACGCTGTTCTACAATAATTCCTTTTGCAATACAAAATCTTAAAAATGCAACGCGATTCAGTAAATACTAATTATAAGTGTAATAACGCCTATTAGTTGGAGTTCGGTTTGCCTATAAAGTTTCTTCTCTATCCCAACGTTATAATGTCTTAACAGGTACGCCTTAAAGTTCAGCAAAATCCTTTGGTTTATAATTTGTGATATTTGATGTTTTCACATTAAAGCTTTCCTTTGAGTAAATTTGAACACATTTAATCACAATAGTCGATATATTTAGTTACTTATTTGAATACCCACGTTCCACAGGTAACTGTCAAATTAAGAAATGATAGTTTCAATTTTCTTGGCATTTATGTGTAAAATTAATTTCATTAATTGGATTCACCTGTTGATTATGGGTAATTAAAGTTACTTATATTTTCCTCCTTTCTTATAATTATACACAAAAAAAGACATTCTTAATCAAGAATGTCTACCTGGATTGCATTAATTGTCATCAAACTTGTAAAGTCATTAATAGATAATGTACCTACAATCTTTACTGTCTGTCCCTGTTTAAACTTATCAATCTTATATCCTGGAGTATAGATGATTGTATCAATACCACCTACATTAGGAATAAAGAAGCTTAACTTGATACGATCATAATAATCCTTTACAGGAGCACTATGAATCTTTAAACCTTCAATAGAGATAAGAGTCTTTTCCTGTCCTATGCCAAATGGTGATAATACCTGTAAGTATTCTTCTATATTTGTCTTAGATAAGTCTGAGATTTCTAATGGAATCACATCTTTTTCTGTACCATCATCAATATAATCTTCATTAATGAAGTATCCAGCATTGATTTCATCCGCAATAGGTGCAACAGAACGGAATTTACCAGTACCAGGACAGCCATAAATCAAATACTTAACCATCTTTTTCGCATTATTTAAAGATTCAAGGTAATGTGCCATCTTATAAGTAATAGAATCAGCCATAACCTGTTCATTATATGTCTTCTTGAATTCTCTTTGACGCATATTGTTTTTCTGTCTTGTCTTAGGTGTTAATGCAATAAATTCAATTGCATCAAAACGACAGTCATTTAATAAACCTAAAGTCTTCTTTAAATGATATCGATTAGAATTACGTAAAGGAGTTCCTTCAGCCTGAATACCAATACCTGCAAGAGAAGCTAAATACTGATTCTCTTTACCAAGTAATGTATTAATAAGCTGTAATACAAGTAAGCTCTGTGCAGCATCTTCATCCTTATAGTGACCACCAGGTACTAATGGATAAACATCATTTCCATTTCTTACTTCTAACTGATCTCCTAAGATAATATGGAGACCAGAACCAAAATCATCCTGAGGACCATCATAGAATTCAAAAGCTGATTTCCCTTTAGCCATTAAAACACCTAGGAAGATCATAGCACTTTCTAATAAATGATGTAGTTCTGTACTCATGATACAAATATGAATCTTAGACTTAGAAGCACATGCTTCTTTAATGAGATTCACTACTGTTTCACCATTCTCTAAATCTGTAAAGTTGTAATAGAGTGGCATGTTGAGTGCTTCATAGTCTTCTTTTGTAAAGCCTCTATGCTCAACATATTTCGCAATAATAGGATTCACTTCATATGAATCCATGATTTCTTTTGTATGAGATAATTCAACTTCGTGAAATATCATTTTTTCACTCCCCTCTTTCCAAAACAATTATAACGAATGGGACTCTAAAAAAAAAGGGGGACTTTATCAAAAAAGGTGTGAGTCTCATTGAGACTCACACCTTAACTTATACTTAAGCTTTTTTTCTCTTTAAAAGATTTAATAAAGCAGCTGCACAAGACACAAGTAATGCAAAGAAACCTACCTGAGTTGTATCACCTGTCTTAGGCGTATTTGTAGAACCACCCTTATTTGTATCAGGTTTTACAACATCCTTTTCCTTTACAGTCACTGTAATCGTCTTTGTTGCCTTATTACCTTCTTTATCTTTCACTTCATATGTAATTTCATATGTACCTGCCTTAGTAAGATCAATAGTATTCTTTGTAATTTCAATCTTATCTGTCAAATCTCCATCTTCCGCATCTTTGCCAGTCACACCTGCCATTGGATCAAACTTGTCACCAACAGTCACTACTTTATCTTCTGCCTTAATAGTAGGTGCTGCATTGATAGTCACCATATTTAATGCCCATTGTGCATACAATGTCACATCATGTGCAGGCACTTCAAATGTACCTTCAAATTCACCTGTTTTTGGATTATATGAATAAGTATCTCCTGTACCATCTGCTTTTGTATTCCATCCAACAAATACATAGCCTTCTCTTTCATATAAGTTCTTTTCTAATTCAACTGTTTCACCTGGCGCAAACTTATCAGTTTTATTTTCCTTCATATGACCATAGTTTGAATTATAAGTCACTGTATATAAGCCATGTGCTGCTTTTAAGCCATACTTTTCTTTATCTGTTAATATGACTTTTTCGCTTTCTGCATCAAATTTATTGATATTTTCTGAAGATTCATCATATCTGTTACCTTCATTATCAATATACCAGCCATCAATCATATGTCCACAACTACCTGATAACTTTTCACCTACTACAGAATTTTTATAGAAAGTAATAGTACTGTCTTTATCATGTACATATAAATCATCTCCACAACGTGATGCATCATTATCATATACTTTTGATGTTTCATCAATATTGACTAATCCACCAGACCATGCTGCAACTCCTGCTGCGGAAGTTCCTTTATTATTATAAATACGTGTATGGTTTGTAATATTCACTGTTGATCCATCTTTATAAGAACCAATTGCGACTCCATACCAGCCATCTGCATGCTTATTTTTGATTTCTGTATTATCTAATGTAACTATTGATCCACTTGCTACACTAATAGCGCGATTTTTACTTTCCACATTCTGTCCATCAATCAAACTATCTTTCACATTAACGGTATAAGGCTTATCACCTTTATTCCAAGTACCAAGATAAATATCTCCTGACTCATTACCTAAGAATTGACAATTGTCTACTTGTGCTGTTAGATATTTAGCATATTCGTCCTTGTATTCATTTTCTGAAATCTCTCCGAGTAAATAAAGTGAAAAATCTTTATTTCCTTTAAAGATACTATTCTTTAATGAAAGTTTCGCATTATGAAGCCATACTACTGGTCCTTCATTATTTTCTTCGAAATGACATCTATCAATATTTAATTCAAATGTATTACCAAAGTTCGCAACAGCTGAACCTGCTTCTTCTCTATTTCCTTTAAAAGTACAATTGATAATATTACCTGTTCCATTACCATATGCAAAACAAATAATACCGAGTGAACTATTACTATAACCCATACCTTTATTATCAATAAACTTACAGTTTGTAAAATCACCATCAGCCTTCATTAAATGTACAGCACCACCATCATTACCTGATGAATTTCTAGATACTACTACATCTTTCATAGTGACCTTAGTAACAGGGGAATTCGCATATACAGCGCCACCATTTTCACTTGCAGAGTTATCATTAATAGTACCACCATAGAATTCCATAACACCCTTCTGGGCAAAGATGGCACCACCGAAACAATAACTTGAATCAGAATATGAAACATAGTTCTGATCAATATTTGTATTTCTAAAGATCAATGAGTCACTTTGATTTGCATAAATAGCTCCACCACATGCCCACCATGAATTATAAACTACATTATGCTGAATCTGACAATTAGTGAATTCTGCTGTACCCTTTTCTACTAGAATAGCACCACCATGACCAGATCTTGTCACATTCACTGCATTCTTAAATGATGAATTCTTAGCCTTTAAATGACCTTCAGTATAAACCATTGACTTTGTAGCTTTTAAATCTTTATCACCTAAAGTAATTGGGATATAACCTTTTTTATTCTTTACTACTTCTTCACCTGCAGTAAATCCAGAAGCCCCACCATCAAAGTGAATGTTTTCTAGATTTACGGTAGAATTCTCATCAATATTTAAAAGATAACCATTCAAATAATCTTCTGAACGAGATAAAGTAACATCAGTCACCCCTTTGATTGTGATAGTCTTATTCACAACCTTGATTTCTTCAGTCACCTTTAAAGATTGACCTACTACAACTGTATCTCCATCCTTTGCTTGTTCTACCGCTTCTTTTAAAGAAGTATATTCAGTTTCCCCAATTTTTGCGACATAAGATGCTTCACTTACTAATAGAGTATCAGTTGTTTTTGAAGATGTATTATTAATACTTTCTTCTACTGCATTATAAGCGAGTGCGACATTTGGATTCATAAAAGGAGCCATAGAAACAGCCATAGCTGTTGCAAGTGCTGCCTTAACTAAAACATGATTCTTATTATTCATTTCGTTTCCTTCCTTTTTCCATAAAGTGATAAATTTTAAATTATTATACTGTTATGAAATGACCGTTGTCAAGATATAAATAAACTTTCATAATATTTCTATTAAGTTTTATCATCAAGGGCATAGAAAGACCTCAAATCATATAGATTCTGCGACAGTTAACCAAACTGTAATACGTGGATTGGATACCAAAAAGTTAATGGTTCGTCGACAGCTCTATAATCTATATGCATGGATCATTGCTTTTATTATTCTTACTAAATCGCGACTTTCAGTAAGAACTCACAATGCCATAAAGTATTTATCTTAGATAGCTGAACCTGTACTATTAATTTGAAGTCCATCTATGCCTTCGATGTTGGAGTATTTTGTCTATTTAACGACACTTCATTTCCTTTTTTTTAAACTTGAAATATTAATAAAGATTATTATGAGATATGACCAGTCTCTATTCCCCATACAAAACATGCAAGCTCTCTTGCGACTGCTGTAATTGCGATATTTCTTTTAACTCCTCTAAAAATCATACGATGATACTTCTTCTGTAGTCTAATAACTGCCTTATCTGCATAATCTATAACCTTTACATCCTGATCTTTCTGTTTTGATTTCACTTTTTTGCCTTTTTTGCCTATAGTCCCTCTTACAAGTACCTGAGCAGCCTCTACAAGAGTCGTTCTAATCATACTGTTTCCCTGCTTGGTGATGCCTAGTCTATGATAAGAATCACCGCTTGAATCTTCACCAGGTGTAAGACCGCAATAAGACGCAAAGGCATTGGCAGTAGGAAATCTATCAAAATCAGATGTTTCAGCATGCATGGTCATAGCTGCAATAGTATCAATACCCTTGATACAGCGCAATTGACCTATCTTCTCATTGTATGTTTCCTTTTGAGATAATTCTTCTAATCTATGCTTGAATCTTTCTATCTTTTCAGATAGGATTTCAAGCTGTGATAGATATTCATCAAGTATTTCTCTATGCATATCACTTAGTTCAAGTTCCTTAAGCCACTTAATATGGGCTGGAACCCATTTTGATTTACCAGGATACTGATGACCGAATCTCAAGAGGAATGCATTAATATGCTGCTTAACCTTCTTTAGTTCAATCTTAAAGTCATGCATCATTCTTATGTATTCTTTAATTTCTACATCTTCATCTGTTGGAACATGAACTGACTTATAAGTTCCGTTAGCTAGGTTAGCTGCAATATTTTTCGCATCTCTTCTATCATTCTTCACTACTTTATTTTTTGCAGAACGATGCATAGTTGATGGTGCAAGAATATCACATTCAATACCTTTTTCAGCTAACTGCCAGTAAAGAGAATAGCCAAGGCATCCTGCTTCATAGCCTGTCTTGATCTGAACATCATCACTGTCAACTGATTTCTTGGCGTTCTCAATGAACTTGATGATAAGACTTACATCTGCAGGAATCTTAGTTTCACCAATAATCTCACCAGTTTCTTTCAATAATGCACATAAACTGTATGTCTTCTTATGGACATCCATACCAATATAAATTATACTTTTCATAGTGACCTCCTATTGTCGTTATGGTAACAACTCACTTTTTGTTTTCTATTCTTATTATGAGTTTAAATCCACGTTTTGACAACTAGGAGGTCATTTCATATTATCTATAACTGAACAAAAAAGTATATCAAATGCACTATCACGCTTTTGTTCTGCACGAATATCTCATTCTCAGCAAAAATAACATATCAACTTTTTCTATCACTTTTTGAAACTTCTCTACACCTTTAATTTTGATATGTTAGACTATAGTCTTAAGGAGGGGATTTCATGAAGAAAGATCAATATCAAATGGATATGACGCACGGTCCATTACTTGGTAAGATCTTAATATTTTCTATACCATTAATGTTTTCAGGGGTGCTGCAGTTATTATTTAATGCAGCAGACGTTATTGTGGTAGGACAATTTGCTGGTCCACGTTCTATTGCGGCAGTAGGTTCTACATCTTCTGTTGTCAATCTATTAGTTAGTTTATTTATTGGTTTATCTGTCGGGGTCAATGTACTTGTCGCACGCTTTATTGCCTCACAAAGAGACAAGGATACCCATGAAACAGTACACTCTGCCATACTACTCGCAATTGTCTTTGGCTTGATATTTGCGATTATTGGTGTGACATGTGCCAGAATGATTCTAGAAGCAATGGGATCACCGGATGATGTCATCAATCTTGCAACAACCTATTTACGTATCTATTTTATCAGTATGCCCTTTGTTGCACTTTATAACTTTGGTGCTGCCATATTACGTGCCATTGGTGATACAAAAAGACCACTTATATTCCTTATTGTAGCGGGTATTGTAAATGTCATATTAAACTTAATATTTGTTATTATATTCAAGATGGATGTAGCTGGCGTTGCACTTGCGACATTTACGGCTGAACTTGTTTCTTCAATACTTATTATTCACTGCTTGATGAAAACAAGTACTGTCATTCACTTAGATATTCATGCTTTAAAGTTCCATAAAGATAAGGTGATTCAGATATTCAAGATTGGTTTACCTGCAGGATTACAAGGTGCTATCTTCTCTATTTCTAATATCCTGATTCAGTCATCTATTAACTCATTTGGTTCTATTGCGATGGCAGGTAATGCCGCAGCAGGATCACTTGAAGGATTTGTTTATCAGTCTATGAATGCCATCTATCAGGCGTGTGTCACTTTCACAAGTCAGAACTATGGTATTAATGATAGAAAGAGAGTCGATAGAGTCCTTGCATTATGCATTGGAATAGTCACAGTTGTAGGACTTGTTTTAGGTAATCTTGTCTACTTCTTTGCGAATGAGCTGATTCGTATCTATACAACAGATGTACAAGCCATTGCCTATGGTCATGAAAGATTATTATATATATGTGTACCTTATTTCATCTGTGGCTGGATGGATGTCATAGTCGGTTCATTAAGAGGTTTAGGTTATTCTACTATTCCTATGATTGTATCTTTAATAGGTGCATGTGGACTAAGAGTCTTGTGGATTCTTACTATCTTCCAATACTTCCATACACTTAATTCTATTTATTTATCATATCCAGTGACTTGGATAGTTACTGCAGCGGCACATCTTATCACTTATATGATACTAAGAAAAAAAGCTTTTAGCTAAAAAAAGCCATTCAGAATTTAATTCTGAATGGTTTTTTTATCCGGTAACTGTGCAATAATAATCGCAATAAACATGAGTACACAGCCCAATCCTTCTTTGATTGTAAGACTCTGACCTAAGATCACCCATCCTGCAAATACTGAGAATACAGATTCCATACTTAACAAAATAGAAGCTACTGTAGGATTCATACCCTTCTGTCCAATAATCTGTAATGTATAGCCTGCTCCACTTGATAATAATCCAGCATAGAGAATAGGTGCACATCCTACCATGATATTATGCATAGATACATCTTCAAATAAAAACATAGGAATAGTATTTAATAATGCACATGTGAAGAACTGAATACAGCTCATCTTTACACCATCTACTAATGGTGAATAGTGATCAATGACAAGAATATGTAATGCGAATACACAGGCACATGCACATACTAATAAGTCACCTTTACCTAAAGAAAGTGATCCTGTCATACATAATAAGTAAAGACCAATCACTGCTAGGACAACAGAGATACCAATCTTAGGACTTAACTTCTTCCCTAAAAATAAGCTAAAGAATGGTACAACAATAATATAAAGTGCTGTAATAAATCCTGCTTTACCTACAGTTGTATACTGAATACCAAACTGCTGCAGGGCACTTGCTAGACCTAATACAATACCACAGGCAATTCCACCTGCCCATAACTTCTTATCCTTGAAGTCCATTGTATGATCAAAGAAATAAATAAGTGGTAATAAAACAAGTCCACCTAAATAACTACGTAAGGCAGTAAAAGTAAATGGTCCTACATAATCCATACCTGCACTTTGTGCTACAAAGGCACAGCCCCAGATGAAGGCTGTAAGTAGTAGTAATAAATGATTTTTATAACGCATGATTTCCCCTCCTACAAAGGGGTATTCTACACGAAATCATCATTACTTACAAAAGATATTTATCTACGATTACTTTTATTCCATCATGATCATTATCTAATGTGATTTCAGTGGCTAGATTCTTAATCTCTTCTGTTGCATTCCCCATCGCAACTGCTTTACCAGCACTCTGGAATGCTTCAATATCATTCCCGCTATCACCCATCATGATTGTATTTTCAATAGGGATATTTAAGTAAGATGATAGAGATTCAAGTCCTGCTCCTTTAGTAATACCTAAAGGTGTGACTTCAATAGCTGTTTCTTCTACTACAGCACAGCTGACTGGAAATACTTCTAGTTTCTTTAGAAGCTGATTCATTGCATCAACACTTGGATTATATAAACAGAACTTAAGGATTTCATCCTTATGTACTTCTGCATATTCATAAATGTCCTCTACAATAAATGCACGGCTTTCAAACATAGATTGATAAATAGCCATATTGTAATAAGGCATATTCTCTACATCTTTTTGAGAGGCAATAGAATGAGACGAATCGAGTAAATACAACATCACATCCTCTTTCTTCACAATATCCATCATCTGTGTAAATACATCTGTATCAAAAGAATGAACTTCTAATGGCTGATCATTCTTAAAATCATAGATCAAGCATCCACTTAATAAGATTCCATAATCACAGAAATCTAATTCACCTTCATAGTCTTTTAATTCTGCCAGCCCTCTTCCTGTACATAAACAGATACTCTGTCCCTTTTTGTTTGCTTCAATTAAAGAAGCTGCAGTATTTGGCGAAATCGTCTTATCAGACTTTAGAAGTGTACCATCCATATCGAGTGCCAAAAGATATCTTTCCTTGATCCATCCATAATGCAGACAAGCATTGTAGATACCATCCTTGTTGGCATCAGTAGTCACATAAGTGGCTTTCTTCTTTAATTCATCTATACCATTACCCATTGCAATACTTGTCCACTCTGGAATAAACATAGATAAATCATTCTTTTCATCACCAAATACGACAACATCTTTAATATCACCACCAAGATGTTCCACCATACGTTTAATACCCTTGCTCTTATCTCCTGGTTCCACAAACAAGTATTCCTTATGAAAACGACACCAAGGTAACTTCTTTAAAGATTCCAGTTTCTCTTCTTCACCCTTAAAGCAGGCAATATATACCTTATAGATTTGATCATAATCACGTGGATCTAAACCTTCTACCACTTCTGTCTTCATATAAATATCATGAGTAAACTCATAAAAACGATCATCCGGTGCGAGTCTTCTTGTTTTGTTGTCAGGAGAAAAAGCCCATATCAAACCTTTCTTCTCACATTCATCTATTAAATCAAGACATAATTGATAATCCAATGGTTCTATGCCTTTTAACTGATCATCAATAGTCATTCCATTCCCTCCATCACTGATCATATTATGAAAACCTAATTCATGCATATAATCATGTGCCATGGCATAACTTCTACCTGTCGCAATCGCAATAAAATGACCCTCTGCTTCTAGCTGTTTTAAAGTATATTGTGTTGATTCAGGAATATACTGATCTCCTGGTGTTCCTACAGCTAAAGTCCCATCAATATCAAAGAAAAAGTATTTTCTATCCATCATGTACCCCTCACTTTCGAGATACATTATACACGCATGAACATGCATATCTCAATCAACATCCATGCGTGTTTTTGCATATTCTAGAATGAATAGCTAGAATCTTCACATACCATATGTTCTGGATAAACTTCCATAGCATATGAAGTTGTTCCTGAACGATTTGGATAAAAACGTCCTCTAACACTTCCTTCAATAGACACAGACTGACCCTTTTCAAAGTGGTCTACGACATACTGTGCTTTCTCATCCCAGATTACACAACGTATATAATCATAACGTGGTCTATCTTCTGTCCCTCCTTTCGTAGTAAGTAAGAAAGAACCTCTAAGTATTCCATTTCTAGATTCTTTCACTTCTGGATCAGATGTGATCTGACCTTGTAATTTAACTTCATTCATATTTTTTTCCTCCTTCTATATACTTATTCTCTAAAATAAGAATAAATTACTTAAGATTTTTTAAAAAAAGTTTAATTCCCTACAACCCTTATGGTATATAATGTTTAAAAACGGAGGAGATTATATGGAATTAGAAACAAAAGCAATCCATGAAGGCTGGAAGCCTGGTAATGGAGAACCTAGACAGTTACCAATTTATGAGAGTACTACTTTTAAATATGATTCAAGTGAAGAAATGGGCATGTTATTTGATTTAGAAAAAGATGGTTATTTCTATTCACGCTTACAGAACCCTACAAATGATGCAGTAGCAGCCAAACTTACTAGCATGGAAGGTGGATATGCTGGTATGTTAACAAGTTCAGGACAGGCAGCTAACTTCTTTGCGATTTTTAATATCTGTGAAGCAGGAGGACATGTTGTTGCTTCTGGTAATATTTATGGAGGTAGTTATAACCTACTTTCAGTAACTATGAAGAAGATGGGTGTTGATGTGACTTTTATTAATCAGGATGCATCTGTAGAAGAAATCAATGCAGCATTTAAAGAGAATACTAAGTGTATGTTTGGAGAAACATTATCGAATCCTACAATGGAAGTATTAGATATTGAAAAGTTTGCGTCTATTGCGCATGCCCACGGTGTCCCTTTAATTGTGGACAATACATTTGCGACACCTGCAAATTGTCAGCCTATTAAATGGGGTGCTGATATTGTGACTCATTCTACGACAAAATATCTAGATGGTCATGCATCCGGTGTTGGTGGCGCTATTATTGATAGTGGTCATTTTGACTGGATGAGTCATGCAGAAAAGTTCCCAGGACTCACTACTCCAGATGATAGTTATCATGGAATCACTTATGCAAAGAGATTTGGTAAGGCCGCTTATATTACTAAAGCCACTGCACAATTAATGCGTGACTTAGGATCTATTCCTTCACCATTTAATAGTTATTTATTAAATATTGGAATTGAATCATTACCAGCACGTATGCGTGTACATTGTGAAAATGCCTTAAAAGTTGCTACATACTTAAAGAATCATCCAAAAGTAGAATGGATCCACTATCCAGGACTAGAAGATGATAAATATCATGAAGCAGCAAATAAATATATGCCTCATGGTACATGCGGTGTTATGTGCTTTGGTTTAAAGGGCGATAAGAAGGAAGCAGTGACTTTCATGGATCACCTACAGCTTATTAACATCGTGACTCATGTAGCTGATGCAAAGACTTGTATTTTACATCCTGCTAGCCATACACATCGTCAGATGACAGATGAACAATTAAAAGAAGCAGGTGTTGATCCAACACTTATTCGTTTATCTATTGGTTTAGAAAACCCAGATGACTTAATCAAGGATATTGAAGAAGCATTAAAGTACTAAAAAAGACTGTTCAAATGAACAGTCCTGAAAGCAGAATCTATTTCTGCTTTTTTATTATGCTTTCCATAAACCATGAAGATTGCAGTAGTCATAAGCTGCCACAACTTCATCACCTTCACCAATATAGAATACAGCTTCAGGCTTATCAGTAGGTGTTAACTGTTTAAACTGAGTACCATTTTTAGTTTCTAATACGATTAAAGTAATATAATGTGCTTCAGTCATAGGATGTTCTACTGATCCTACAGATACAGTCACTTTTGTTCCTTCTACTTTAATAACAGGAACGTGTTTTTCAACTGCGGCATCAGTTGTATTTGGTGTTAATTCCTTCATAGGTTCGCCACAACAAACGACTGGTACACCAGAATCCACAAAATGAGTGATAACGTTACCACAATGTTCACAACGATAGAATTTCATATTCAATTCCTCCTTTATCTAATACTATCATAACACTTTTAGAACAAGACTACGAATGATATGCTTTCTTTTAATATTTTTCCAGTCAAAATTGTAAAAGTGTTGATTATAAAGGGCTTTTTTTGAGTGTTATTAGTAAATTTTTTCCAAAATAATCTTGTAAATATTTACAAAAGGCATTATTATGTAAATGGAAATAATAATAGAAGTTTTATATGGAGGTGATACGTATGACTAGTGATTTTAGTATTGCTGTCCACGCTCTCGTCTATTTAGGTAAAAACCAAGACCTTATTTCTAGCGATGAACTTGCAAAGCATATTTGCACTCATCCAGTACGTGTAAGACGTGTTATGATCAAATTGAGAGAAGCTGGCCTTATTAAGGCTAAAGCAGGTGTTGATGGAGGATATCGTCTTGATAAAGAAGCCGATGATATCACTTTATCTGAGATTGCGAAATCTGTCTCAAATGATTATATCCATGTGACTTGGCACAATGGAGAAGATGGAAGAGAAGCCATTAAAGACTCTAAAGTAGAACAAGCCATTGATTCTATTTTTGTAGATCTCAATGAAGCGTGTGACAATTTGTTGAAAAACAAGACCATCGAGGACATTATGAATATATCCAAATAGAAATGGTCTACAATCAAAAGAAGCAGCCTAGATGGCTGCTTTTTTAAAGTCTAATATTAAGTTTAAGATAATGCCTCCTACAACCATTCCTGCACCAATTAAACTGATACCAGATATTGTTTCATGGAAGAAGATAAAAGCCCACAGAGGCGCTAAAATGACTTCTAACATGCAAATAAGATTGGCTGTAAAAGCTTCTGTACAAGAAATACCTAATGCGAGGAATATACCGCCTAAACACATTGGAAAGAAACCATAACCACATACACCAAAGGCATCAGTGATATGGAAGTCAGGAAGTCCTCTAAAGACAATCAAGCCTACTGTAAGAGAGAACATATAAGCAAATATTGTCGATGAGAAGGCTTCAGCCTCTTCTTTGTTGTTGAGGTAGAACTGCATTCCAAAGCAGGCTCCTGATATAATTGCGAGTATATTTCCTAATAGATGCGAGAAGGAAAGAGTATCCGCAAAGAATAGTGCCATACCGATAAAGACAATCGCAATAATCCCCATTTGTCTTTTTGTCGGTAATCTACGTAAATCTATAGATTGATAGATCAATACAAAGATTGTTGATGAGTATTGTAATACAATCGCATTGGCCACTGATGTCAGCTTATTGGCATAGATGAATGTTAAACTCATAAGGAACTGAAAGACCCCCACTGTAACTGTCATTTTATTGAATACCAGCTTCTTATGATGAATGATCATACTAAGAGGTATTGCGATAATAGAACTCATCATTGAGAATCCCAGCCCACTTAAGCGGCTTGCACGTATAAATAAACCTGCAAGTGACCAGCAGAATGCTGTCATAAGCAGGTAGAATACACCTTTTGTACTTATTTTATTTTCCATAATACAGCCACTAATAATGCGATGATTAAAGGAATAAGCACTGGCACAACAACGCATAAACCAAATAAAAGAATATTATTCATAAAAGTTCACACTGCCACTCAAAATGTGATTAAACATACTCACATCGAGATAATGTAAGTTCTCACGAACATTACTTACTATGTCATCGTGTATGCTTTGGATTGACCGAAATCAAATCTACTCACAAGTTCTTGTACACTCTATAGTCGTAAATTCCCGAAGTAGCCTCCGGTACATGCCTACGTCTGCGTTCATTTATGCAACTTCGTAGGTCGTAGCATCTCTCAGATTAAGTGCAGCATTGAAATCTCTGTCTTCGATATAACCACAGTCACATCTAAAAATTCTATCTGAAAGCTTTAAATCTTTCTTGATACTTTTGCAGCAGTGACATGTCTTAGATGATGGGTACCATCTATCTACTGTTCGTTGTTCAATTCCATTCTCTTTGCATTTAGTTTCAAGCTTCGTTTTAAATTCATAAAACTTCTGTGAAGCAACTGCCTTTGAAAGATGTCTGTTCTTCATCATTCCTGATACGTTTAGATCTTCAATCGTTATATGAGATGGCTTTGTTTTCACTATCTCTGCGATTATCTTATTGATGTAATCAGTACGAATATTATCAATTCTATGATGAAGCTTCTGTATCTTGAGCCTTTGTTTCTGTATATTTTTCTTTTGAGTGGACTCTCCTTTCTTTATATTTTCATACTTTCGAGAAAGACTTCTCTGTTCTCGAATAAGCTTTTTCTCAAGCTTTCTTAATTTTGCAGATTTGTTGATGTTCTTATAAGTTTTTCCATTAGAGACAATCGCAAAGTCCTTTAATCCAAGGTCAATGCCGATTCCTTCACTAGAATTACTGACTATCCTTTTATCTGGGATTTCTATAAGAACTGAAACATAGTATCTGTCAGCCTTTATTGAGATATGACCGCTCTTAATCACATATCCATCTTTTGTAGTTGGAATATATCCTTTCTCTTTGATGCTGACCCATCCAAGTGATGGAATCTTGATTCTGTGTCTTTCGCAAAGGCAATCTTTTGGATTATTCCTTACAAAATACATCTTCACATCTGATCTGCCTTTCTTCTTGAATTTTGGAAAGGCACTCTTGTGATCAAAGAATCTTTTAAATGCGGTCTGTCCGTCATTTACTGCCTGTGTTACCGATTTTGAATAAGCTTCCTTGATCCAGGAATATTCTGGATGGCTCGGAAGATACTCATTGTTGAGCCATACTCTAAACTGACTGCTGCTCATAAACTTTCTGCCACTTTCATGAAGTTCCTTATTATGAGCAAGATAGAAGTTATAGATAAATCTGCAAGTACCTATTGTTTTACGAATCCTGACTTTCTGCTCCTCTGTTGGATTAATTTCCGTTTTGAAGCTCTTCAGCAATTTCCTCATCCCTTTCTATCTGTTTTTTATACTTACGAAGCCCCTGCAACTGGCAGGAGAACACATGAAGTATTGAAACAATATCCTGCATGAGTTCTCCATCTGATTTCTAATCTGTTATGAAATGACGATTGTCAAGTGGAAATAACACATTTCTTTGATTTTCGTTTTTCCGTT
>NZ_JBHSEB010000064.1:0-45290 GCF_042651925.1 Catenibacterium sp. GCM10023432
TTTGCCTTTAGAGGAGTCCATGCCAACATAAAGAATATAATTGTTTTCCATAAATAATGACCTTCTTTCAAATGTAATCGGTTTTGAATTGCACCTCTAAATCAAGACAAACGCAACCTCGCAAATACGGAGACAAGTGTAGAAACACTGCTGCAACAAACTAATTCGGGTATAAAGTGATGTCAAGTCTAAAGGATTAAGTCTTTTTGAAGTGGACGTACATGAAGTAGCCACAGGGGGATGGAATAAAACCTTCATTCAAAACAAAACTATTATCTAGAAATTAGAATGTACAATCAATGATGAATTTAATTAAATTCATTAACTGATTACGTACATATTATACGAGAAGGGTGAAATTATGAAAGAACGTGAACAATTTAAATCAAGGATAGGCTTCCTGCTTCTTTCTGCAGGATGTGCTATTGGTATTGGAAATGTATGGAGATTCCCTTATGTTGTAGGACAAAATGGTGGAGGAATCTTTGTCTTCTTCTATTTGATTTTCTTGCTTCTTATTGGTGTTCCAATTCTAAGCATGGAATTCTCTGTGGGACGTGCAAGTGCAAAAAGTCCAGTTAAAGCTTATCAGGCTTTAGAAAAGCCAGGACAGAAATGGCATTTACATGGTTATATTGGATTATTAGGTAATTTCTGTTTAATGATTTACTATACTACAGTATCAGGATGGATGTTGAACTATTTCTATAAGTTCTTGACTGGTGGATTTACAGGAGTCAAAACATCTCAGGTTGCATCAGTTTTCCAGAATGTATTATCTAGTCCATCTCAGAATGTATTCTGGATGGTATTAGTTGTTGTTATTGGTATGTTAGTATGTTCAATGGGTTTACAGAACGGTGTAGAAAGAATTACAAAAGTCATGATGATTGGCTTACTTGTACTCATTGTAGTTCTTGCAGTACATGGTTTAACACTTGATAATGCGATGACAGGTGTTAAATTCTATTTATATCCAGACTTTAATAAAATCAAACATATTGGCTTATTAAATGTGATCGTAGCGGCAATGAACCAGTCTTTCTTTACTTTAAGTATCGGTATTGGTTCAATGGCAATATTCGGTAGTTATTTAAAGAAAGATAAAACTCTTTTAGGGGAAGCAGTGAATGTTGCGGTGTTGGATACATTTGTTGCTATTGTGGCAGGTCTTATTATCTTTCCAGCATGTTTCTCATTTGGAGTAAATCCTGACAGCGGTCCTAGTCTGATTTTTATTACTTTGCCTAATGTCTTTTTATCAATGACAGGAGGAAGAATCTGGGGTGCTCTATTCTTCATATTTATGGCTTTCGCATCATTATCTACAGTCATTGCAGTATTTGAAAACATTATTGCCTGTACAATGGAACTATGGAACATCACAAGAAAGAAATCAGTAATTATTAACTTGATTCTTATTACTGTATTCTCATTACCATGTGCCTTAGGATTTAATGTCCTTGACTTCTTGCAGCCTCTTGGCAGTGGTTCAACAATATTAGATTTAGAAGATTTTATCGTAAGTAATCTTCTCTTACCACTTGGGTCTTTTGTTTATTTATTATTCTGTACATCTAGCCTAGGATGGGGATTCAAGAATTATCAAACAGAAGCCAATTTTGGGGATGGTCCTAAGGTCCAGAACTGGATGCAAGGTTATCTTACAATTATATTACCTATTGCTGTCATATTCGTATTTATCAGCAGTTTGATGTAAACAGTGGATATTCCACTGTTTTTTTTCTTAGAAAATTCTTTTTTACAGGAATATAATATAATTAGAGAGAAAGAAAGGAGACTTTTATGACAAAGCAACAATACCAATTATGGATTTTAGAACATCAATCAGATGATTAAATTTTAGAAAGAAAGAACGAAAATCTTATACAGCTTGATACATCCTATGCAGTAGCTTCTGTGCAGTTTTCTTCTATTGAAGACAATATACTAGTAGAAATTTCTATTGTTTCAAAGAAGGATGAACGTACTAAATTTTATCTTCATTTTGAATTGAAGGAAGAAGAACATGCTAAAAAACTCTTTGATGAGATGGTTGAAACGCTGATTCGCTTAAAAGATGAAAAGAAAGTCAGAGTATTATTATCTTGTTCTGCTGGTTTGACAACTTCGATGTTTGCATCTATGCTTACTGAAGCGGCTGCTACGTTAGGATTAGATTATGAATTTAATGCAGTGAGTTATATGAATATTTATGAAGAGGCAGATAATTATGACTTAATACTGATTGCACCTCAGATTGGTTATATGCTGAATCGTTTGACAAGTAGCCTTCCTGATCATCTTATTCTGCAGATTCCTACAACTTGTTTTGCATCCTATAATACAGGAGAAACATTACAGTTTATACAAAAATCATTGAATGATTATTATAGAAAGAGAAACGATAATAAGAAAAAAATATGTCATTGTAAGAAATCTCAAAAGCGTATTTTATCCATAGTTATTCAAATTAATAAAAATAAGCAGCGTATCTCTTATCGTCTTTATAATAAGAATGAGGTACTAGATGAAAATTTGATTATCAAACCTACCTATAGAATTCAGGATCTGTATGATATTATTGATACACTTTTATTAAAGTATAATTTTATTGATTGTGTTAGTATTGCGACACCAGGAATTGTGAAAGATAATAAGCATTTTGTAGATGCTTTTACAGGAAGTATTATCGATATTCATAAATTATTTGAAGAAAAATATCATATAAGCACTTATGTTTTTAATAATGCGAATGCTGCCTGTGTAGGCTTTTCTTTAGAGCATCCTGAATATTCTCATATTATTTTTCATTCTCAACCATTTGGCGCTGGTCAAGGAGGACAGGGAATCATCGCTAATAAGATGCTTCTTACAGGATATAAAGGTATTGCAGGAGAGTTAAGGTATTATCTTCATCGTATGCAGTTGTCTGATGATGAAAGTAAGCTGATCTGGACAGAAGCAGGGGCTTTAGAAGTTGTTACAAAAGCTTTATTACCTTCTATTATTACAATAGGACCAGAGGCAGTGGCTATTAGTTGTCGTATGACGCCGGATATGGAGGAAATAAAGAAGACACTTTCTTCTTTCATCCCAGAAGAATATCTTCCTGAATTTTATTCTATTAAGGATCCTATTCCTTATATGCTAGATGGTCTTGCTCATCTTGCTGATGAAATAATTTAAAGACTATGAAAAAAAGTCGTATAGAACATGTGAAGAAATATAGTATGCTTTCTCTTGTAGAAGATTTAGGCTTTACTCTCGTCTATGAGAGTTCTAATTACTATTATCTTGAGGAACATGATTCATTAAAAATCAGAGTAAATATCAATAGATTCTATTGGTATTCAAAAGGATTTGGGGGAGACACGATTACATTATGCCAGACATTGGGGTTAGAAAAGAATTCAGAATTCCATTCTTTTATCTATACGATTCTTTATCTGGAAATGAGAATGTATGAGAATCCTCATTATGAATTTAAAAAGATTAAAAGACAAGAGAGAAAACTCTATTTACCACGTAAGAACATTAATAATAAGAAGGTCTATTACTATTTATATGAAAGAGGCATTAGTCTCAATATTATTGATTACTTTATTAATCATGATTATCTCTATCAGGAAGCAGTGAATCATAATCTTGTCTTTGTATCTTATAAAGGAAGTCAACCGGTATTCATAAGTAAAAGGGGAAGTGTGATAAATAATCGTTATATGCGTGAGCAGGCAGGGAATGATTATAACCATTGTTTTTATATATCGCATAACACGTCGCAGTTAATTGTGACTGAATCTATTATTGATATGATGTCTCTAATGACTCTTACACATAACTTTAAGAAGTATGATTATCTATCACTTAATTCAGTCTCTCATTATCGTGCACTCTTTTATCACCTAGAACATCAACCAATAGAAAGAGTCCTATTAAGATTAGACAATGATCAAGCAGGAAGATGGGCAGTTCATACAATCGTTGATATTTTAAATAAGAACTATCCCTATATCAAAATAGATGTAGCCTATCCTTATAGGCATAAAGATTGGAATGATTATCTAGTTTATGGTATTAAAAATAAAGAAAATGATATAATTATATTCTAGAGAGGATGAAATATATGAAACTTATATTAAAACAAAAGATCTTTTTGAATACCCACAAACCACAGGTAATTGTCAAAATAAGAAATGACAGTTTCAATTTTCTTGGCATTTATGTGTAAGAATAATTTCATCAATTGAATTCACCTGTTGATTATGGGTAATTAAAATCAATTTAATTTTAAAGGAGAAAGTTATATGTCTAAATATAAAGTTATTTTATACAATGAAGAAACAGATGACGTAGTTGATGATTTTGTTGATGGAGAAACATTTGATTCTGAAGATGAAGCACAAGACTTTATTGATGATATGTCAGCTAACCTGGCCGAAGGAGAAGAGATACTTCGTTTAAGAGGTGAATGGGATGATCCTGATCCAGAAGATAACTATGGGTATGGATCAGATGACTTATTTTTACAAGTTATTGAAATTGAAGATTAATTTGAATACCCACATTCCATAGGTAATTGTCAAAATAAGAAATGACAGTTTCAATTTTTTTGGCATTAATGTGTAAGAATAATTTCATCAATTGGATTCACCTGTTGATTATGGGTAATTAAAAAGATCTTTAGTTTGATGGATAGTTATAATATCTATGATTAACATGATCATGTTCTCTATACAGTCAGCAGTCGTCTTTCATGGGAGTCATAAATTAGATGTATATGACCCATCAGGTCATTGTCTAGCAACCATTAAAGAAGAAATATTGACATTTATGCCAAGATTTAGTTTTTACATAGATGATCATTATATCGGTTCATTCCAGAAGAAACTCAGTTTCTTATTTCCTAAATATGTCCTAGAATTTAACGACAGGTCTATTGATGGAGATTTCATGAACTGGAATTACACTATAAGTGATTTTTATCATGAAATTGCGACTATATCAAAAGAACTATTTCATTTTACAGATGTCTATGTCATTGATGTTCATAATAGCCAGGATGCACTTTATGCATTACTTGTTGTACTGGCAATAGATGCTGAAAAGTGTTCAGCCTCAAATAACTAAAAAAAGAAGCCGAGGCTTCTTTTCTTATGCATCAGAACGGGCAAATTTATTCTTCATAATAAAGCTTAATTCATCTAAGACAAGATGTAATGTTTTTGAAGTTTCCTTCTTCAACATATCAGCTGCCTTTTGATTGGCTTCATGTCTTAATTCTGTTTTTCTTGCTTCATCTGTTTCTTTTTCAATTAGTTCATCATATGTATGAATAATATGATGTGAATGAGACTGTACCACTCTTTGATAACGTTCAATATGGATGGCTGACTGTTTATCACATGCATCAGCCATAGCTCCTATAAGTCTATTGGCCCAATAGAAGTTATCAGTAGATACTTCAGCAGTTGTATTGCTGTAATATTCAGGCACAGTATCAATATGAATATACAATGGCACAAGTGTATTAAATACATTTGAACCAAATGTGAACCATTCAATAGGTTCCTGTCCCTGTCTTACCTGTAATACAGATAAGAAGTCGTTTCTATTGATTCCTACAGGACGTAATGCACCTTTATTAGATAAATCTCCACGCGTAATGTATGGATCATAAGGCGTATTCTGGAAATGAGTTGATAATGCGTATTTTACATCTTCAACAGTAATCTTTCTTTCAGGTACCATAGTCCAAGGAATATCATCAGAAAATGGTGTATAGTCTGCATTTTCTCCATCCCATTTATAAGTACGTGGATTTAAATAACGTCTAATAAACCAATCACGTGGTGTGTTATAGACATGATCTGAATCATCATGTGAACCAAATGCATAGCGTGCATTAAATGAATCATCTAGATTTAAACATAAATGATTCTTTTCAATAAATTCCTTTAAATCATCACTACATAAATGATTTTCTTGAGCAGTAAAAGCATCCTTTAAATCAAATGTATCAATACCTAACTGGTTAGGCATTACAACATAAGCATCATCAGGTACTCTTCTTGCAATCCAATGATGACCACCAATAGTTTCTAACCACCAGATTTCATCATGATCAGAGAAGGCAATTCCGTTCATTTCATATGTTCCATACTTTTCTAGTAGTGAACCAAGTCTTAATACACCTTCTCTTGCACTATGAATATAAGGTAATACAAGATAGACAATATCTTCTTCACCAATACCGCCTGGTGTATTTGTTTCTTCATCATATTCTACAAGTGGATCAGCCCCTAATACACGAGGGTTAGAAGTAATTGTTTCTGTCGCTGTCATTGCGACTTCTGCTTCATTAATTCCACTTGCTGCCCAGATACCTTCACCTTTTAAGGCATTTGGCATTGCAGTATATCTCATTGGATTATCAGGTAATTGAATCTTTAAATAAGATAATACTGTTTCATATTCTCTTTTTTGTTGTTCTGGATGAATCACTGCAAGTTTCTTTGGTGTAAATCTTGTAGATTGTGAATCATCATTTCTTGCGATTAAGGTAGAACCATCATAAGATGCATTCTTACCTACTAGTAATGTCGTACATGGCATACATTCATTCCTCCTTGTAGGCTTTATTATAGACCCTAAAGTAAAATAATTCAGCACATATGTGCAACCAAATGGAGGAAATCATCGTATTAATAGTGAAGGGAGGGAAATATCATGACAATAGAAGATGTAATTGATACCTATGGGGATATGGTGACTCGCATTTGTATCATGAATTTGAGAAATAGTGATGATGCGAAAGACTGTTTTCAAGAAGTTTTCATCAAACTCTACAAGCATGGCAGGATAGAAGACCCTGATTATCTAAAACACTGGCTGATTCGTGTCACAATCAATACATGTAAGGATTATCGTCGTGTTTTCTATAAGAAGACAATTAATATAGAAGATTTGCTTATTCAAGATGAGAAGAAGGATTATGTATTACTTCCTGTGATATTAGATATGCCAACGCGTTATAAGAATGTACTTTATTTATATTATTATGAAGGATATAAAACAGATGAAATTTCAGAAATATTAAAGATGAATATCAATACAGTGAAATCAAGATTAAAAAGAGGAAGGGAGATACTAAAGAAGAAAGTTGGTGAGGATGATGAATAAATGGAAAGAATTTGATGATATTCATACGCCAGAAGATTGGAAGAAGATCACATATACACAAAAGAAAAAACATTATTCATTTTCTATGGTTTTAACGGCTGTTATTGTATGTATTTCTTTAATAACTGTCAGTGCATTTCATTCTGATATGTCAGAATGGCTGACAAATCACTTTTCTAAAGAGGACATTCATGCTGTTGAGAATGTGGCTTTTAAGGATATCAGCTGGGGGGAGGCCCCTTTTGGATATACATATACTAAGGATGATATAATAAAAAATATCTACCTTATGCATCATAATCAAATCAAACTACAAAAACCACGTACATATAAGGGTGTTTATAAGAAGCCATTCTCTTTTAAATATGTGCGTTACCACCATGATATTTTCTTGTATGATTTTTCAGGTTATGTAGAGTATGGTGTCAATCGTATATTCAATAATAATGTCTATTTATGTACAAAAAAGAATGATATCATTGCCTTGAATATGAAGACGGGAAACATTGAAGCAATAACCACTGATCATCGCTCTGTAAATCCATACCTATCACCTCATGGACGTTATTTACTTATTAATAAGCAGGATGAGTATTGGACAATCTATGATACAGTCAATAAGACAGAAAAAATTGTGCCTGATATATGTGGGTATGCTTTATCAAATGAACATTCATTTTATGGTGATGATTATATTATTACTTATGGTGATGATTATACGATTGTGATTGATTGTGCAACACAGAAGGTGGTTGAAAAATGGAATGGTATTACTGAATTTGCGTCTGCATTTGAATTAGTAGATAATACAATCATTAATCATGTCACTAGAAAGAGTTGTGAAATAAAGGAAGAAAATTATCGTATAAAAATTGCAAGTTCTACAAGTCAATATCTTCTTATCACAAATGAAAATGAAGATTCTTTCTATGATAAGCATGTCAATTATTATCTCTATGATATTCAAAAGAATAGCTATGTTCCATTATCTTTACCATTTAAAAATGGTGTTGATATTTCACTCTATGAATATGAAGGAGAAAACAAATTGATCATCTATGATGACAAACAAAGCTATTTAGTCAATCTTCAATCATTGTTCCAATAGAAAAGCGGGGGAGTTTTAATTAAACTCCCTCGCTTCATTATTTATTTAAAATCTTTTTTACTATATTCGCAGGTGCAAATTCATAATCAAGGAATTCCATTTCAAAGACACCCTGACCTTGAGTCATAGAACGAAGATCAACTGCATAGTTCATCACTTCACTCATAGGTGCTTCTGCTATAATCTTAATTAATCCATCTTCAAATACATCAGAACCGATAACTCTCGCACGTAATGTATTTAAATGACTCATAATATCACCTGTAAACTCATCATCAATAATAACCTTCATCTTCATATATGGTTCAAGTAATGCAGGCTCTGCCTTAGGCATTGCTTCCTTGAAGCACATAGATGTTGCAGTCTTAAAGGCCATTTCAGAAGAGTCAACAGAATGATAAGCACCATCAATAAGAGTTGCTTCAATACCTAATACTGGATAACCGCCTAAGCATCCTGCTTTTACACTTTCAATAAGTCCCTTTTCAACAGCAGGGAAATAAGTACGAGGTACAGCACCACCAAATACTTCTTCCTTAAAAATATAAGGCTTATCATAATCACGAGAAGGTTTGAAAGTAATTTCTACTTCACCAAACTGTCCATGACCACCAGACTGTTTCTTATATCTTGTTCTTTGAGTGACTTCCTTTTTGATTGTTTCACGATAAGGAATCTTGACATCTTCAAACTTTGCTTCTACTTTAAATCTTGCTTTTAATTTATTAAGCACTGTATCAAGATGAATATCACCAATACCAGATAAGCATTGTTGCTTTGTTTCTTCATTGTATTCATAAACTAAAGTAGGATCCTCTTCGAGTAATCTATTAATCGCATTCGCAATCTTTTCTTCATTGCTCTTACCAAGAGGTACAATCGCTTTCTTATAATATGGTTTAGAATATTCTGTATCAGGAATAAGGATAGGAGAACGTGGATCACATAATGTATCATTTGTATGACATGTAGTTGAACGTGTAAATGCACCAATTTCCCCTGCATGAAGTTTATCTACTTCAATCAAGTTTTTACCCATAGGCTGATAAATCTTCACAATCTTTTCATCTTCTTTTTCTTTTGGATTATAAAGAGTCATACCTGCATATAAAGTACCACTTGTCACTTTAAAATAAGATGTCTTACCTACAAATGGATCAGTAATTGTCTTGAAGACAAATAAGCTTGTAGGTGAATCTTCATTACATTCTAAGATCTTTTCATCATCTTTCTTTAAATCCTTTACAATAAGTGCATTCTTTGGATGATTGGCTGAATCAAAGAAAGCACACATAGAATTTAAGATAATACTAATACCAATACGATCAGTACCACAAAGTACAGGAATCAAACTACCATCAGTTACACCCTGTCTTAATGCATTAGAAATCTCTTCTTTTGTGAAAGGTTCTTCTTCTAAATATTTTTCAAGTAATTCATCACTTGTATTCGCAACAGCTTCATCAATCATTGCCTTGATTGGTAATACTTCATCCATCATATCTTCAGGAATAGGGGCTTCATGTGTCTGACCATTTTCAAACATACGTCCTTCCATCTTTGCAACATTGACATAACCAACCATCTTATTATTATCCATGATTGGTACCTGTATTGGGGCAATACCCTTACCATAAGTATCCTTTAACTGCTGAAGTTTTGTAGGATAATCACTATTTGGATTATCTAATCCATTAATATAGATGATCTTACCTTTATTTCTAGCCTTATACATTGCCTGTTTTGTACCTGCTGAAATACCAGCATAACTTGGACAAATAATTAAAGCAGATTCACAAACGGATAAAGCTGCTTCTGTTTCACCTACGAAGTCAAAAGTACCAGGAACATCTATTAAATTAATCTTACAGTTATCCCATTCAATAGGAACGATTGATAAATTAATAGAAGACTGACGTGCAATCTCCTCAGCACTATAGTCACTGATTGTATTACCACTTTGGATATCACCAATCTGACCAATTGCTCCAGCACGGTAAGCCATTGTTTCTACTATACTTGTCTTACCACATCCAGAATGTCCTAAAACAGCTACATTTCCAATTTCGTGCGCATGATAATCTCTCATAAATATCTACCACCTTTCTAATGCACTTCTATGTAATGTAAATTTATACAAATATTTTATCATACATCATTTTAATAATGGAAAATAATCACTGTTTTAAAAAAAGTTTTCTAAAATAAGGAGTGAATGGCTATAATGGAAGTGAAAGTACTTTGGTAAATAGATGATAACTGTATCATATTTACAAGATAATGATATGTGAAAAAGAGTTCTTTGTAACAATCGTGCTCGTGATAGCGCATCCTTGGACTTACATTTTAGATTGTGTAAAATAGTACCTGTACAAGAGTTACGCCAACTCTTGAAAGGGAGGAAATTAAATGGACGCTTTTGCTGATAAGCTAGGACGTGTCGGTGCTTGGTGTGGTCAGAATAAGTACTTGAATGCAATCAAGAATGCATTCCAGAACTTCATGCCTGCAACTATCTCAGGTGCCATTGGTGTTCTTTGGACAAACGTTTTAGTAAACGAAACAACAGGTTTAGGCGCTTTATGGCCACCAATTATGGTACTTAAAGTTCTTAACCCAATTTTTACTGCAATGCAGTATGCTACAATCTCATGTATTACTATTAGTGTTACTATGTTACTTGCTTCTGAAATTGCTGAAGCAAATGGTGAAACTGGTGCTTTCCCAGCTGTATTAGGCTTCATCTTATGGATGATGGTTACTCCTACATCATTTGCTGCAAAAGATTTATCTGCTTCATTCATCGATAAAGCTGGTAAATCTCATGGTTATACTTTAGGTAATTTTATTAATGTGACTGGTGAAGCTGCTAAGCATAAAATTACAGCCGATAGCTTCACTTACAGTGGTATTTTAAATAACTACACTGCTGCAACTGGTTTATTCACAGGTTTAATTGTTGCAATCGTTGGTATGGAAATCTACAACATGTTCCGTAAGAATGATGCATTAAAGATCAGAATGCCTGAACAGGTTCCACCTGGAGTTGCTCGTGCATTCGAAGTATTAATTCCAACTTGCTTAACTGCAATCATTATTGGTGCTATTGGATTAGTATGTCAGTTAGCTACTGGCGCTGAATTAAACGCATTAATCTTTAATGTCGTTCAGAAACCTTTACAGAGCTTAATTGGTAACAACATTTTTGCAGTTGCTATTCTTTATGTAGTTATTTCATTATTCTGGTGCGTAGGTATTCATGGTAACAACATGGTTAATGCTGTTAAGGAACCAATCTTCAGACCATTACTATATGCTAACACAGCTGCATTTACTGCAGGTGCTGCTCAGAAGGACATTCCATATGTAATGAACTTAACTATGTTATCAATGTTTGGTGAATTCGGTGGTTCTGGTGTTACTATCGGTTTAGTTATCGCTATCTTTATCTTCTCTAGACGTGAAGATAACAGAACTATCGCTGGTATCTCTGTCGTTCCAGCCTTATTCAACATCAACGAAACTATGACATTTGGTATGCCTCTAGTATTGAACCCAATTCTAGATATTCCATTTATCTTAGCTCCAGTAGTTACACTTGTTGTAGGTTATCTATTAGTTACTAGTGGATTCTGTCCTAAGATCGTACTTGAAGTACCTTGGACAATGCCACCAGTATTCTTTGGATTCATATGTACAGGTGCTAACCCAATGGGTGCATTATCACAGTTAATCGTTATCGCATTATCTGTTGTAATCTATACACCATTCTTGATTGCTTACGAAAAGTATCAGGCTAAACAGTCTGAGGCTGAATAATCAATCATTTCTAGGTACTTTCTAGGCGGGAAAGTACCTTTTTTATGCGTATAAGGGAGGAAAAGTAATGTTATTAGATGAACTTATAGAATCTGGAGGAAACCTTCAGGAAGGTATTGAATTAAATACAAAACTCAGTGATGCTGAAAAATCAATCTGTCAGTATATTATCGAACATTTAGATCAGGTGCCTTATATGTCTTCAAGAGAATTAGCACGTTTGACTTATTCTAATCCAACATCTATATTAAGACTCTCTAGAAAGTTCGGTTATGCCAATTTTAATGACTTTAAATTTGATATTGTATTAAAACTACGTGATATGCATATGCCTAAAGTAGAACTTAACAAAAATGATAGTGGACTTGAATGCATTAATAAAACAGCACAGCTTTATGATAATGTAATCTCACGTACAAAAAATAATATATCACTTGCACAATATGATGAAATTATTGATGTATTAAATAAATGTGAGGCAATTGATATTATTGCGACAGATATGAACGCAGATATTGCGCATTATGCGCAACATATTTTGATGCCAATTGGTAAACCAATTCATGTTTATGAAAATCAGGATTTACAGGTACATGCTAGTCTAAATGTTCCATCAACTCATGTTGTTATCTTGGTCACTAAAACTGGCTTTAAACGACATATTCTGGATAATGCACGTATATTATGCCGTAGAGGTATTACAACTATTGCTATTACACCAGATAATAAAGGACCAATCTCTAAATATGTCACATATACAATTAAGGCAGAAAGCAATGAGACATTTATGAAATTACGAGATGTTATTTTCAGTATTTCTACAAAGTTTATCTTTGATTTATTCTTTACATCTTTATGTGCTATCAACTATGAGAATACATTGAATTCTGATGAATTTTACAATAAAACTGTTGATTAAAACAAATAAAAAGGATTGAGCCATTTGACTCAATCCTTTTGCCTTACTGAATTGTATCTAAGATATCCTTCATTTTCTTTGCTAGACCTTTAGTCTTTTCTACTGATAATGAACAGATAGCGACACGAATACCAAGATTTACCTTTACAGTAAAGATATTATTTGCCATTAAAGCTTCATGATACTTATCACGAGTTTCATTATCCATGGCAAGTGTAACGAAGAAACCTTCTTTATATGGGTAATACTTTAATCCTACTTCATCCGCTTCAGAAGTGAAGATATCTCCTCTTTCTTTTAATAAGTGAACATATTTTAATCTTTCCTGATCATATTCTTCGCCATGGTTATCTAATACATCTACAAATGTTTCCATTGCACCATTGTTGATATTTGACCAAGTTGCACGAGCATTCTTTTCAAATACGATCTTTACCTGATTCACTGATTCTTTCTTCTGACCTAGGATGATTGCTGCACCACATCTTAAACCATAGCTTGTCATTGACTTAGATAATGAGAATGAAACAACTACAATCACATTATCGCTGATCATGTCAAACTGACCAAAATAAGTCTTTGCTTCTTTCTGGCGGCTTGAGAAATCAATATAAGCAATATCATTTAATAATACAACAGCATGAGTCTTGCTGCATTCATTTAAGAAAGTAATCACTTCATCCCATTCTTCATGAGTTAAAGAATAACCAGTAGGGTTATGACATGGGTCATTGATAACAATCACTAACTTATTCTGCTTCTTCATTGTTTCAAGACATGTTTCTTTGAAAGAGGCAATATTGAAATGATCTCCTTCAAATAAAGAATATTTAGCCATTTCAAGATTATGCATCTGAGCCATTAATGCATAACTACCCCATGCAATTTCAGGCAGGATGACAGTCTGACCTTCATCTAAACATTCCTGAATAGTCATAGATACAGCACCAGTTCCTCCTGGAGTTGCCACTACTTCATGTTCAAGATGGCTATTACCATCTAGTACCCAATCATAAGCCTTCTGTCTAAAAGTAGGGTTACCAGTAAAGCTTGCTGCATACTTCGCAAGAACCTTATTATCAAGATTCTTTAAAGAATTGAAGACACTGTCCAATGCGACAAGCTGACCTTCTTCATTATATAAAGAACCGATAGTTGCATCTACAACCTGATCAGCTCCATACTTTTCTTTCGCTTCCTTTGCTTTCGCAACAATAGTAAATACTGTATCTACTATTGGCTGCTGATTTACGCTATCTTTTACGAAATTCATACGTTATCCTCCGTTTGTTTAGTAATATAGATACTATTCTAATACGCTAATGCGTTTGAAACAAGTCAACAAAGCGATATTTCTCATTTGTTTCACAAAATCGTTGTATATTAATGTACATCATTGTACACTATGTATGGCGTTGTTCTCAAGTGAGAATAACGGAAAGGGGCTTGTATGAAGGATCGTTATAACCGTACAATTGATTATATGAGAATATCGATTACAGATAGATGTAACTATCATTGTGTATATTGTAATCCAGATAAATTAAAATCTCTTTCACATAATGATATTTTACGCTATGAAGAGATACTAGATATATGCAAGGTGGCAGTTAAGCTAGGTATAGTGAACTTCAAGGTGACTGGTGGAGAACCGACGGTAAGAAAAGGATATCTTTCTTTTTTAAGACAGCTCAAACAGCTAGAGGGTGTGAGACAGGTAACTCTTACAACCAATGGCTTATTACTAGATGCACATACTATGGATGAGTTAAAGGATATAGGCATTGATGGGATCAACTTCTCTATAGATACACTTGATTCAAAGAAATATGCTTCTATCTGTGGCAAAGATACACTTGATACAGTATTAAATAATCTTCTCTATGGTGTTTCTATTGGACTCAATATAAAAATCAATACAGTCGTAGGACCACTTTTTACACAAAGTGATTTAGAAGGCTTGATTGATTTTTGTGAGAATTTATCAGTAAGTCTTCGTTTTATAGAACTCATGCCACTTGGTTCAAATAAAAGAGAAAATAAAATAGAAGAGGTACAGTCATATTTTGCATTACATTATAATATAGAAGAAATTACAGAAAGATTAGGCAATGGTCCTGCACATTATATAAGAATAAAGAATATGAAATGTGTCATTGGCTTTATTGAAGCCTTACATCATAAGTTCTGTCATGAATGTAATCGTGTGCGTTTGTCTAGTACAGGATCATTAAAATTATGCTTATTTCATAAGAATAGTATCGCATTAAAGCCTTATATATGTAATGAAATCAAACTAGAAGAAGTGATGAGGGATGCAATTTATATGAAGCCAGAACAGCACCATTTTGAAGATGAACAAAGTGGTACTGTAATGAATCAAATAGGAGGGTAATATGGGATTTACGCATTTTGATGATGATGGAAACGCCATTATGGTGGATGTATCTGATAAAGAGATTACAAAAAGAACAGCTTATGCAAGAGGGACTATTCAAGTCAATCATGAGATTATTGAACATATAAAAAACAATACAGTGGAAAAAGGAGATGTTCTTGGTGTCGCAAGAATTGCAGGTATCATGGCCGCAAAAAAGACAAGCGATATGATTCCGCTTTGTCATATATTAATGATTACTAATGTCACTGTTGATTTTGAAATAGATGAAGACAACAATCAGATTCATGCCTTTGCGACAGTGAAATGTAAAGGGAAGACAGGGGTGGAAATGGAAGCATTACACGCAGTAAGTGTTACATTATTAACTATTTATGATATGTGTAAGGCAATCAGTAAAGAAATGGAAATCAAAGATATTCATTTATTAAAGAAAACAGGTGGAAAGAGCGGTGAATTCAATTGGCAGGAAAAATAGAAGCAATTTGTATTAGTGAGAAGAAGGGGACTGAAAAGAAACCTATACAAGAAACTAAAATAATAGAAAACTTTGGCTTAGAACATGATGCCCATGCAGGTAAATGGCATAGACAGGTCAGCTTATTACCTTATGAAGAAAGAGAAGACTTTAAAAGACGTGGTGGAGATGTAGAAGATGGTGCTTTTGGTGAGAACCTTCTTATTTCTGGTATTGATTTTAATGAGCTTGTTGTAGGAAGTCATGTTCATATTGGTGAAGTGGATTTAGAAATCACACAGAGAGGTAAAAGCTGTCATGCTCATTGTCGTATTTATCACCAGGTAGGTGAATGTATTATGCCTCGACTTGGTATTTTCGCAAGAGTCATTCATGGCGGAGTGATTCATTGTGATGATGAGGTGACTTATACACCACCTGCTGATTCACGCATGCGTGTCGCAATACTCACTTTATCCGATAAAGGAAGTCAAGGATTAAGAGTGGATGAAAGTGGTCCTTCTATTAAGGAATATATGGAAGAAAGAGGTTATCATGTCACATCATTAGATATTCTTCCAGATAATCAGAAAATGATTGAACAGGCACTTATTAATCTAAGTGATCGATGTGAGAATGATTTGATTTTGACTACAGGTGGTACAGGTTTGTCACAAAGAGATGTCACACCTGAAGCGACATTAAAAGTAGCCACACGACTTGTGCCAGGTATTTCTGAAGCAATTCGTTATGAATCTATGAAATATACAAATCGTGCCATGTTATCTAGAGGTGTAAGTGTTATTAGAAACAACACGCTCATTATTAATCTTCCTGGAAGTGTCAAGGCAGTGAAGGAGAGTCTGGATATTATTATAGATCCTCTTCATCATGGCTTAGAAATCTTAAAAGGAGATGCACACGATTGTGCAAGAAATGATGATTGATTATTCACCTATATGGATCTCATTTAAATGCGCTGCTTTTTCTATCTTTATCACATTCTTTTTAGGACTCTTTGCAGCAAGATGGATGATGACACTTAAAAATAAGGTCATTCAACTCATCTTTGACGGCATCTTCACACTCCCACTTGTTTTACCACCGACAGTAATGGGCTTTTTCCTATTATTGATATTTGGAGTTAATCAGCCGATTGGTTCATTTTTCTTAAATGTGCTAGGCGTGCGTATTGCCTTTAGCTTTAGTGCCACAGTGATTGCGGCAGTCGTCATTTCTTTTCCCATCATGTATCGTTCAGCCAGAGGAGCTCTTGAACAGGTGGATGAAGATTTGGTCGCTGCTGCAAGAACACTTGGTATGAGTGAAACAAGCATCTTTTTCAAGATACTCGTACCTAACGCTTTACCAGGTATTATCAGCGGTGGCGTATTATCATTTGCGAGAGGTTTGGGGGAATTTGGTGCAACAGCTATGCTTGCAGGTAATATTGTTGGAAAAACACGTACACTGCCTTTAGCTGTCTATGGCGAAGTTGTCAGCAGTGATATGCATAGCGCATCTTTCTATGTTGTTGTTATTATCGCTATATGCTTTACGGCTGTGATATTACTGAATATCTATCAGTTATGGGTGAAGAAAAAGAGAGGTTATTAATATGTTATTAGAAGTGGATATCTATAAAAAACTAAGTGAATTTGACTTAGATGTTCATTTTAAGATTAATGAAATATGCTTGGGTGTCATGGGGTCAAGTGGCAGTGGTAAAAGTATGACACTTAAATGTATTGCTGGTATAGAAACACCTGATTCAGGAAGAATTGTCTTAGATGGAAGAGTACTCTATGATTCAGATCAACATATTAATCTATCACCACAAGAAAGAAATATTGGATATATGTTTCAGAATTATGCATTATTTCCAAATATGACAGTTTATGAGAATATTGCCTCACCTCTTGTGGCTCGCAGACTTGATAAGACTATAATTCATGATTCAGTGATTCAGCTGATGAAGGAGTTTCATATAGAAGGATTAGAAAAGCGTTATCCAAGACAGTTGTCAGGGGGACAGAAACAGCGTGTTGCCCTGGCAAGACTGTTGATCTACAACGCTGAGGCAATTCTTTTAGATGAACCATTTAGTGCCTTGGATGAAGATTTAAAAGGGAAACTTCTAAAAGAGATGAAGACTAAACTAGATGCTTACCATCGACCTGTTGTCTTTGTATCCCATAATAAGGATGAAATCAAAACTTTGAGTCATGAAATGGATATTATAAAAAAAGGAGAAATGGCTCATGAAGAAATTAGTTAGTATTTTATGTGTTTTTGCGCTCGTATTCGGTTTAGCTGGATGTGGACAGGAAGAAAAGAAGCCTGAAAAGAAAGTTACAATTACTATTGCGGCTGCAGCTAGTTTGGAAAAGACTTTTGAAGAAACACTTATTCCTCGTTTTGAAAAGAAATATCCAAATGTGAACGTAAAGGGTGTTTATGACAGTAGTGGTAAATTACAGATTCAGATTGAACAAGGATTAGATGCTGATGTGTTCTTTAGTGCAGCCACTAAACAGATGGATAGCTTAGTAGATGAAAAACTTGTTGATTCTAAGAGTGTTGTAAATCTATTAGAGAATAAACTTGTATTAATCAAAGGGAAAGATACAAAAACCGCTGTAAAAGGTATTTCAAACATCACTGATGCGAAGATGATTGCGGTAGGTGATCCTGAAGTAGTACCTGCAGGTCAATATGCGAAAATCGCACTTACTAAAGCCAATTCTTGGGAAGCTATCCAGAATAAGATTTCATTAGGTGGTAATGTCACTGAAGTATTAAGCTGGGTAGAAAGCGGAAGTGCTGAAGTAGGTCTTGTTTATTCTACAGATGCAGCCAGCAGTTCTAAAGTCACAGTACTTGAAAAGGTCAACAACAACTTATTAGATACACCAGTTATTTATCCAGTAGGACGAGTAACTAAAACTAAACATCAAGAACAAGCAAATAACTTAATTAAGTTTTTAGAAACTAAGGAATCGAAAGAAACATTCAAGAAGAGTGGTTTTACTATCTGTAAGTAGTAGTTGGGGGGCTTACCTCCTTTTTTGTGAGTATTGACACAACGTATAATAAGAAATAAACTTTAACTGTTAGGAGGACAAATCATGAAACAAATCAAGACAGAAGATGCAGTAGGGGCAGTATTATGTCATGATATTACTGAAATTGTGAGAGGCGTGAGAAAAGGCGCACGCTTTAAAAAAGGTCATATCGTAAAAGAAGAAGATATTCCTGTATTGTTGTCTTTAGGGAAAGAAAACCTCTATGTATGGGAAAATGATGAGACAATGATGCATGAAAATGAAGCAGCAGAAGTATTATGCAAGTTGTGTCAAAATGATCATATGTCTACAACAGAAATTAAAGAAGGTAAAATAGAATTGATTAGCACCATTGATGGCTTATTTAAAGTGAACAGAGAAAAGTTATTAGAAGTGAATCGTATGGGTGAAATGATGATTGCAACAAGAAATGGAAATACAGTTGTTCATTCAGGTGATCATTTAGCAGGTATGCGTATTATTCCATTAGTTATTAAAAAGGAAAAGATGGAAGAAGCATCAAAAATCACCGATACACCAATACTTGAAGTAAAGCCTTTTGTACTTAAGAAAGCAGCCGTTATTACTACAGGAAGTGAAGTCTATAAAGGACGTATCAAGGATACATTTACTCCTGTTATTATTGATAAATTAAAGGAATATGATGTAGAAGTTGTATTCCATAAACTATGTCCAGATAATCCGGATATGGTGACAAGTGCTATACAAGAAGCACTTGACATGCATGTAGATATGGTGATCTGTACGGGTGGTATGAGCGTTGATCCAGATGATAAGACACCACTCGCAATCAAGAACACAGGGGCCAATATTATTAGTTATGGTTCACCTGTTTTACCAGGTGCGATGTTCTTATTGTCATATAAGGGAGATACACCAATTGTTGGTTTACCAGGATGTGTGATGTATGCAAAAAGAACAGTCTTTGATTTAATTCTTCCTCGACTTGTAGCCAATGATCCAATCACTGCTGATGAACTTGCGATGCTTGGTGAAGGTGGTTTATGTTTAAACTGTCCACAATGTACATTCCCAAATTGTGGTTTTGGAAAGGGCTGGTAGGATGACATATCATAATCCTGAAAAATTTGATTTTAGAGTCAGACTCTTTAATGAAGAACCCTGTTTTGGAAAAGGTGTCTCACAGTTACTTCATTTATGTGATGAATATGGCTCTTTAAGTAAGGCGTGTGAGGTTATGGGGATGTCCCATTCTAAAGCATGGAAGATATTAAAGAAATCTGAAGAAGATCTAGATATGAAGTTATTAGAGCGTGTATCTGGAGGAAGTAATGGAGGAGGAAGTGTTTTAAGCGAAGAAGGAAAGACATTATTAAAGAAATATGATGAATTCCAGAAAAGAATGAAAGACTTCGCAGAAGAAACATTTCAAGAACTATTTAATGAAGAAAGATAAATATTTGATTATTGCGTTTGATTCTACAAGCCATGCACTAGACTTAGAGGATAAAGCAAAAAATAAGATGCAGGGAAGGCTGATTCCTCTTCCAAGAGAAATAGAAGCAGGATGTGGACTATGTTTTGCTTCTTTAGAACTCAACCAAGATAAATGGCATAAATTCTTAGAAGAAGAACATGTACAATATGCTTATATGAAAGAGGTGATTTTCTGATGAGTGAAAAGATTTACTGTCAGGGTGGAGGATGCAGCGCAAAGCTTGGCGCAAAGAAGCTCTCTCGCATCCTTGAAAAGATTGATAAGTATGAAGACCCAGACTTGTTAGTAGGCTTTGATAGTCATGATGATGCATCTGTATTAAAGATAACGGAAGATAAAGGAATTGTCTCTACACTGGATTTCTTTCCTCCAATGGTAGAAGATCCTTATCTTTATGGTCAGATTGCAGCCACTAATGCATTAAGCGATGTCTATGCTATGGGCGGTGTGCCTAGAACGGCTTTAAATATTGTCTGTTTCCCAGATGAAGAAGATTTAAATATATTAGGGAAAATTATCGAAGGTGGCAATGATAAGTTAAAAGAAGCTCATGTAACACTATCTGGAGGGCATTCTATTAGAGATACTTCTATTAAGTACGGCTTAAGCGTGACTGGTATTGTGGATGTTTATTCTATTAAGACAAACAATAATGCCCAGACGGGAGATGTACTTATACTTACTAAGAAATTAGGTGTAGGTATGACACTCAATGCGATGCGTATGAAAGACGCGGCGCCAGAAGTATTAGATGATGTTTTTAAGAGTATGACAACACTTAATAAGTATGCTGCAGAATTACTGAAACCATATGATGTTCATGCACTGACTGATGTCACAGGTTTTGGCTTAATGGTTCATTTAAATGAGATGTTAGATCATAAAAAGAGTGCACTGCTTTATGGAAACAGTATTCCTTATTTTAGAGATTGTCCTTATTATGTAGATGAATTCTATTTAAGTGGGGCTGCTCAGACAAATAGAAATAGTGTAGAAAAAGAAGTTGTTTTTGAGAAGGAAAACTTCTTCTTAGAAGAAATTATGTATGATCCTCAGACAAGTGGGGGATTACTTGCAAGTGTCGCAAAAGAGGATTTAGATGATATAATGAATGCATTTAAAGAAGCAGGAAGAGAATGTTATATCATTGGAGAGGTTATTGATTTAAAAGATAAAAGTATATATGTTGGAGAATAAAAATGAGAAAGTTAGATGCAAGAGGATTAGAATGTCCATTACCAGTTGTAAAGACTAAGGAATTATTAAAGGAAAGTAGTGAAGCAGTAGAAGTATTAGTAGATAATGAAACAGCTGTAGAAAACCTAAAGAAGTTTGCGAAAGTAAAGGGTTATGATGCCGTAAGTAGTAAAGTCAACGAAGATTATACTGTAGTAATCAGTTCAGGCGAACAGGTTGTAGAAGAAGAGAAGGCTGACAATATCTTGAAAGGACAGATTGTTGTAATAAGCAGTAATAGTTTAGGAAGTGACAAGGAATTAGGTAAAATTTTAATGAAATCTTTCATATTTGCGCTTACTAAGCAGGATGCTTTCCCAGAAACAATTCTTTTCTATAATGAAGGTGTAAAGATCACTACACAGGAAAGTGATACAGTGAATGATTTATTATTCTTAGATTCTGTTGGTGTTGAAATTGTGAACTGTGGAACATGCTTGGATTTCTTTAAGTTAAAAGATGATTTAAAAGTGGGCAGCATAACAAATATGTATGATATTGTAGAAAGAATGGAAAAGGCTGAAAAAGTCATCAAGCCTAACTAATATGGATAATCTTGTAGTAGTAAGAGGTGGCGGTGATATTGCGACTGGCACTATTTATAAGCTTGCCCGCTGTGGGTTTCATGTTCTTGTATTAGAGATTGCCCACCCAAGTGCGATTAGACGTAATGTTGCATACTCTGAAGCAGTATATGATGGTCATAAGGGAGTAGAAGGTATTGAATGCGTACTGATTCATTCACTTAATGAATTAGAGTCTGTATTTAAAGAAAATAAGATTGCGATGATGGTGGATCCTGAAGGGAGTTCTATTGATATCTTAAAGCCAGAAATTATGATTGATGCGATACTTGCGAAAAAGAATATGGGTACTTCAAGAAATATGGCGCCTATCACGATAGGTTTAGGTCCTGGATTTAATGCAGGAAAAGATGTAGATATCGTGATTGAAACAATGCGAGGACATCGCTTAGGTCGCTTGATTGAAGAAGGACCAGCAATGAAAAATACAGGGATTCCAGGACTTATTAAGGGGTATGGAAAAGAACGTGTCATTCATGCAGAAGTAGAAGGTACTGTTCATCAGGTTAAGAAGATTACGGATATAGTTGAAAAAGGAGACGTGCTTGCTTATATAGAAAACAAGGAAGGACAGTATCCTGTATATGCTTCTATGTCAGGGTTACTTAGAGGTTTGATTCGTGAAGGATATTATGTCACAAAGGGATTCAAGATGGCAGATATTGATCCTCGTTTAGATGAATATGAGAACTGCTTCACTATTTCAGATAAAGCAAGATGTATTGCAGGTGGTGTATTAGAAGCTATTTTCTATTTAAGGGGTCAGCATGATTTATCTTGATCAAGGGGCAACAAGTTTTCCTAAACTGCCCTCTGTCAAACTGGCAGTAATGGATGCACTTGACCATAATATGAATGCTCAAAGAAGTACAGGCGCATTTAAGACGGACCGTCTTTTATATTCAACTCGTAAACTCATTGCACAGTATTTTAATCTACCTTCTTTTGACCATGTTATCTTCAATAGTGGTAATACAGAAAGCTTGAATACATGTTTAAAAGGAATCTTATCAAAGGATGATCATGTCATTACAACTTATGCAGAACATAATTCTGTCTTAAGACCACTTCGTCAAATAGGTGTTGATTTAACTGTTACAGCACCTTATAAGGAAGATATTCTTAAAGAAATAAGAGAAGACACAAAGATGATTGTTATGACGCATAGTTCTAATGTGACAGGTGAACTCTATGATATAGATGCCATTGGTCAAATAGCCAATGAAAATCATATCCTATTTGTGGTTGATAGTGCACAAAGTGCAGGTCATATATCTATTGATATGCAGAAATCTCATATTGACTTGCTAACTTTTAGTGGTCATAAGGCATTACTAGGAATGAGCGGGGTAGGAGGAATCTGTGTCAATACAGATATATTCATTCACCCACTTAAGACAGGTGGAACAGGCATTGATTCCTTTAATAAAAACCAGCCTGATAGTTATCCTGAACACTTAGAAGCAGGTACTTTGAATATACCAGGTATTGCCTCTTTAAATGCAGGCATGACTTATTTATTAGAACATCAAAAAGAGATAGAAGAAAAAGAAAAACAGCTTTTTGATGCTTTATATAAAGGTATGAAACGTATTAACGGAATCACATTCTATTGTGATTATGATACCTGTAGCCATACACCTATCATTGCCTTTAATATTGAAGACTATGATTCATCTAAAATCAGTGATGTCTTAAGTTATAAATATGATATCATTACACGCTGTGGGGCCCATTGTGCTCCACTGATGCATACACATCTTAATACAGTAGAAAGAGGTATTGTACGTTTCAGCTTATCATTTATGAATAGTATGGAAGAAGTCAATACTGTCATTGATGTCTTAAGGGAGATGACTGAAGAATGATCATCAGTATTATTGGGTCAGGTGGAAAAACAACACGTATGAAGGAACTGCTTTTTAAGTATAGGGAAGAGGGAAAAACAGTTCTTATGACGACTTCTACACATATGCGTATAGAAGAAGATACTTTAGTTGATCCAAGTTATAAAGAAATTCATGAAGAACTAAAAAACAAAGGCTATGCCTTTGTAGGAAATCGTTTTAATGAAAAGAAAATCAAGGCACTTGATCATGATTTACTCAATCAATTAAAAAAAGAAGTGGATGTCATTTTAATTGAAGCGGATGGCTCTAGAGGTATGCCTTTAAAGGTGCCTGCAGACTATGAACCTGTCATAGATGAGGATACAGATCAAATTATTTTGATTACATCTATGAAAGGCTTAGGAAAACGTGTGAAAGATGTGGTGCATCGTTTTGAATTATTACATCTTGATCCAGAAAAAATAGTAGATGGTGCACTTATTCAGCAGCTCGTAAGATATTATTTGAAGAGATATCCTGATGCAGTTATAGAAGTAAAACAGCCGGAAGGGCTTTATCAAAGAGCTTTGGCTTCCTTAATAGAACATAACGTAGATGTGACATGTATACAAAAAGAGTGGTTCATGCCCCAGCCAAAATTAGTATTACTAGGTGCAGGACATGTCTCACAGTATGTTGAAAAAACAGCACATCTATTAGATTTCTATACAATAGTCATTGATAATCGTGAAGAATTTGCGAATTCAGCTATCTTTACAAAGGCCCAGGAAGTGCATTGTGTCAACTATGAAGAAGCAGATCACTATTTCCCTGAAGAAGACAATGCATGTTATGTTATTGTGACAAGAGGGCATAAGGATGATAAGGTCTGTCTGAAAAAAGTTCTTAATCAAAAAGCACTTTATATAGGTATGATTGGAAGCAAAGGCAAAGTGAAAAAGACAATGGATGCTTTAATAGAAGAAGGTTATGACGAATCTTTATTAAAACAGGTTCATGCACCTATTGGTCTTCCTATCCATTCACAAACACCTGCAGAAATTGCGATAAGTATTATGGCTGAAATTATACAGATTAAAAATACGCATCAATACTCTACAATGACAAGTGATCTCTATTATACAGAAGAGAAAGGAACTCTCTGTATCATTACATCTAAAGAAGGATCTGCACCTCGAGGAGTAGGTAGTATGATGCTTGTTACAGATGAAAAAATCATTGAAACAATTGGTGGTGGACGTGTAGAATACCAGGCAATACGCGATGCAAGAAATGAGGAAGGTATTCGTTCTCATCACTATGAATTAAGCAATAAAGAAGGTGCCAAGCTAGGTATGATCTGTGGTGGTCGCAATGATGTATTATTTATTCCTTTAAATTAGAAAGCGTGCAGGGCTGATCAGTCTGCATGATAACGCAATCTGATTGTATATCATCATAAAGTAATATACGATTATTAGGAAATATATAACGTTGAACACGTGACTTATCAAAATCTACAATCAGTTGATCAATAAAAGAAGGATGAAGTTTATTTTCTATAGAATGACATATTCTTAGGAAGATATCGCTTGATTCTTCTTTTTTTATTTTATAAACATATAAATAAGATTTCATAATTCTCACCTCTATAACTATTATATATATTTATAAAATAGAATGCGTTATGTATGCTTTTGACAACTCCTTTAATAAGGTGTCTATTTAAAATATGTGAAAATTAAGTGAAACATCTTTGTTTTTACACATAATATATTATGTTATGATAGAAAAAAGGAGTTGAGAAGAATGCTTACAATTAAGGATGTATGCAAACAATATCATACAGGTGAACTCACTCAGACAGCTCTTGATCATGTATCTCTATGTTTAAGAGAAAATGAATTTGTCGCAATATTAGGACCATCTGGTTCAGGAAAAACAACTTTATTGAATGTGATTGGCGGCTTAGATCAATATGATTCAGGAGATCTTATCATCAATGGTATTTCCACAAAACAATATAAGGATAAGGACTGGGATTCTTATCGAAATCATACAATAGGTTTTATTTTCCAAAGCTATAATTTGATACCGCATCAGACAATTCTTGCAAATGTAGAACTCGCTCTCACAATTTCAGGTGTTTCTAGAGAAGAAAGAACATGTCGTGCAAAACGTGCACTGACTCAGGTAGGACTTGGAGAACAGTTTCATAAGCTTCCTCATCAGTTATCCGGTGGACAGATGCAAAGAGTGGCTATTGCCCGTGCTTTAGTGAATGATCCTGATATTTTACTTGCGGATGAACCAACAGGTGCACTCGATAGTGAAACAAGTATACAGGTTATGGATCTTCTTAAACAGGTGGCGAAAGAAAAACTTGTAGTCATGGTCACTCATAATCCAGAACTTGCGCATATGTATGCCAATCGTATTGTAACTCTTAAGGATGGTGTGATAGTCTCTGATTCTCATCCAGTATCTTTTAACGAAGAAAAGCCTGTTCATAAAAATCTAGGAAAGACATCTATGAACTTCCTAACCGCATTAATGCTTAGCTTTAATAACCTTAAGACAAAAAAAGCCCGTACAATACTCACGTCATTTGCTGGCTCTATTGGTATTATTGGAATTGCGCTTATTCTTTCTATTTCTACTGGTGTGAATGCCTATATCTCATCCATTGAAAAAGAGACGTTATCAGAATATCCACTCTCTATTCAATCTACAGGAATTGATATGAGCGCGATGATGGGTGAACCTGTGAAGAGAAACAACAGTGAAGTTAAGGTTGTGGATATGATGGAGAATATGTTTTCTAAGATCGGTTCTAATGATTTAAAGAACTTAAAATCTTATATTGAAGAACATAAAGAAATCAATCAATATGCCCGTGCTGTAGAATATGATTATGGTATCTCACCACAGATCTATACAAATGACCAATATGGTATAAGACAGGTGAACCCTGATACGACTATGAAGAAGCTTGGAATGGGAACAGGTAGTAATTCTATGATGAGTAGTATGATGAATACGAATGTTTTTTATTCTCTTCCATCTCATGCATCTTTATATGATGATCAATATGATGTAAAAGCGGGGCACTGGCCTAAAAATAAAAATGAGTGTGTTTTGGTTCTTTCTAAAAAAGGTGGAATCAGTGATTTTATGCTTTATACATTAGGCTTAAGAGACCCAGCACAATTAGATCAGATGTTAGAAGCTTTTAGTGAAGAGAAAAGTGTTAAAGTCACAACAGGTAAACAAGGTTATCGTTATAAAGATCTATTAGGTATTACTTTTAAAGTAGTGAATGCCTCTTCTTATTATCAATATGATGATACATATAAGGTATATAAAGATAAAAGTAATGATACAAACTATATCGATTCACTTGTACAAAATGGCAGTGATTTAAAGATTGTTGGTGTTGTACAACCTAAAGAATCGATGAATGCTTCTATGCTTGCTATGGGTATTTATTATCCTTACTCACTTGCCACTTCTACTATTAAAGATGCGAGTAATAGCCAGATAGTTAAAGAACAGCTAGAAAACAAAAATATAAATGTGATTACTGGACAATCTTTTAATGATCAGTCTCAAAAGTCATTTGATTTATCTTCTATGTTTCAAGTAGACAATAATGCACTAAAGAATGCATTTCAGTTTGATACAAGCAAGGTGAATATGTCCATGCCACTAATGGACTTGTCACAGGTATTAAGCCAGATTAAGATTGATATTTCTGCTACAGATGCAAGTGCTTTTATGTCCACTCTTACTTCAGGTTATAGCGATTATTTAAAGGAGCATCCTTTAAAAGAAGCAGAAAATTTAAATGCGCTGGTTCAAAAATATCTTCAATCAAAAAGAGCATCTGATATAATCAAGAAAGGCATTGATGATGCAATTAGAGAAAATGGTGAAATAAAGATCACTGAAGAACAGATGCAGAAGATTATGAAGAATGTAGCGGATGACTTTAGTGATTATGCAAAAGAAGATATCAATTCATTTACGCAAGGGTTACAGAATAGTATGATGAACTATCTCAATTCACAGGATTCTAAGCAGGTCATCAATCAGTTTATTGATAAAGTGATCAAGGATAATCATCTTGATGCACAATTAAATACAATTATGTCAGGTTACATGCAGACTGTCACAAAACAGATGTCCACATCTCTTTCTCAGGCATTTACTTTTAATCCAGATGTCTTTAAACAGGCCATTAAAATGAATAGAGATGGTGCGGATATGACTGAACTTTTAAAATCAATGATGAATACAGAGCAGTCAAGCTATGATAATAATATGAAAAAATTCGGTTATTGCAGCTTTGATGATCCAAGTAGTATTAGTATTTATCCTCAGAACTTTGAAAAGAAGCAGTCAGTCCTTGATTATTTAGACCATTATAATGAGAAGATGAAAAAGATAGATGAAGAAAAAGTGATTACTTATACAGATGTTGTTGGAACACTTATGTCTTCAGTCACTGATATTGTGGATGTTATTAGTTATGTGCTTATTGCCTTTGTGGGTATTTCACTTGTGGTTTCTTCAATTATGATTGGTGTTATCACCTATATCAGTGTATTAGAGAGAAAGAAGGAAATTGGAATACTGCGTGCCATTGGAGCATCTAAACATAATATTTCACAGGTATTTAATGCGGAGACATTCATTGTTGGTTTATTATCAGGACTCATGGGTATTGGTATTACCTTGATTCTATTAATTCCTACAAATATAATTATTCATAATGTATCCAACCAGGCCTCTATCAATGCGATGCTGCCAGTAAGTGGTGCAATTATTCTTATACTATTAAGTATCGGGCTGACATTACTAGGTGGATTAATTCCATCTCGTAAAGCAGCTAAAGAGGATCCTGTCAAAGCATTACGTACAGATTAAAGGAGTAAATGAGCCAAAGAACGTTATTGAAGAGATTTGTTCATTCTATGATCATTTCTTTGATTCAGAAAAAATACGAAATATATCATGCATCATACAAGTGAAGTGGTCAATATGACAATAGAAGACTTGTCACAGGCTAGTGGTGCAAGCTTCTGTATTTTGTTTTTATAAGGCCATTGTTCTCATGTGATTGCCATTGCAGTAATAGAAATACTCTATCTTTTCCTTGCTACAATGAAAGAAGTTGCACATGAAAAGAGCGTTAAGCATGAAGATTTGATTGCAGGAGATAAGATATAAGGTATGCAGGTGATGCATGCCTTTTTAATTATCAAAAACAATAATGAAAGTATTGAAAACAATAATTCTATAAGTATAATTAAGTTGAAAAGGAGAGAAGAATATGAGAAACAGAATCACAATATTAAAAGAGAAGATGCTTGATGAAAAACGTTATGCATCTATTGAGCAAGCGCGTATCATAACACGTATTTATAAAGAGAATGAAACTCTTTCTGTTCCTATGAAACGTGCCCTCTCTTTAAAAGCAGCGTTAGAAGAAATAGAAATTGGTGTTGAAAAAGAAGAATTGATTGTTGGAAATCGTACAAAAGGTGTACGTGCAGGTGTTGTATTCCCTGAAAGCGGCTGTTCTTGGATTGATAAAGAATTTGAAACACTTCCTACCCGTCCTCAGGACCGCTTTGAAGTGAGAAGTGAGGATATCAAAGAATTTAGAGAAACGATTTACCCATACTGGAAAGGACATTCTATGGAGGATGTCATTAGAACACGCTATGGCAAAGAAATTGATCATATCAGTAAAGTAGTCAAGATCAATCAGAAAGACCATGCACAGGGTCATATCTGTCCTGATTCTGCTTTATGGTTAAAGTATGGACCTCAGGGATTATTAGATAAGATTAATGAAAAACAAGAAACAGAATTCTATACATGTACGAAACTTGTATTAGAAGGGGCAATTATTTTCATGAAAAGATATCATGACTATATTATCTCTATGCCTGAATATCATGACAGTGTTGATTTAAGGCGTGTTGCAGATAACTGCCTCTCTTTATCTCAAAGACCGCCAAAAACATTCCATGAAGCTGTACAGTCTCTATGGTTCTTATTTGTGATTTTACATATGGAATCCAATGCGTCTTCGTTCTCACCAGGACGTATGGATCAGTATCTTTACCCATATTATGAACATGATTTAAAAGAAGGACTTATTACGAAAACTGATGCATTAGAAATATTAGAATGTCTCTGGTTGAAGTTTAATCAGATTGTTTATCTTCGTAACAGTAATTCAGCTAAATACTTTGCGGGATTTCCGATTGGGTTTAATATTGCGGTAGGTGGTTTGGATGAAAAAGGACATGATACATATAATGATTTATCCATGCTTTGTCTAGAAGCACAGAAGGAATTATGTCTTCCTCAGCCTAACCTATCAGTGAGACTTAATAAGAATACATCTCATGAACTCATGCAGAAGGCGATTGAAGTTGTTGCATTAGGTAGTGGTATGCCTCAGTTCTTTAATGATGAAGCCATTATTCCTGCAATGGAAAGACTTGGTATCCGTCACGAGGATGCTTTAAATTATGCGATTGTAGGATGCGTAGAACTTACAACCCATGGCAATAATCTAGGCTGGAGTGATGCGGCTATGTTCAATCTCAATAAGGCATTAGAACTTACTTTAAATAATGGTAAATGTTTATTGACGGGGCAGAAACTTGGCCTGGATATGGGATCACTTGAAACATATAAGACATATGAACAATTAGAAAAAGCCTTCAAGATTCAGATTGATTACTTTATTGAAATGATGATGAAAGCGGAAGAAGTTGTAGAAAGAGTTCACCAGGAATGTTTACCTACAGCTTTCTTATCATGTGTCATTGATGATTGTTTAGAAAAAGGTATGGATGTTACAAGAGGTGGCGCTAAGTATAATTTATCTGGTATCCAGATGATTCAGATTGCGAACTTAGCGGATTCTCTTGCCGCTATTAAAAAGCTAGTCTATGAAGACCATCTCTTAGATTCAAAAGAACTACTTACAGCTTTACAGGACGACTTTAAAGGACATGAAATTACACAAGCCATGCTTTTAAATAAAGTACCTAAATATGGTAATGATATTGCCTGGGTAGATGAATGCGGCGCGAAATGGGCACGTTACTTTAGAAATAAGATGAAAGAGTATAAGAATTATCGTGGTGGTCCTATTCATACAGGTATGTATACTGTTTCAGCGCATGTTCCAATGGGTGAAAATGTAGGAGCATCTCCAGATGGTAGAAACGCTTATACACCTCTTGCGGATGGTGGTATGTCACCTGTCTATGGTAGAGACTTAGCAGGACCAACAGCTGTCTTGAAATCTGTTTCTAAGCTCGACGATGATCTCACAACCAATGGGGGATTACTCAATATGAAGTTCTTACCAGACTTCTTTAAAACAGAAACAGGACGTATGAAGTTTGAAAATTTCCTTCGTGCTTTTGTAGACTTGCATGTACCTCATATTCAGTTCAATGTCGTGAATAAAAAAGATTTATTAGACGCGAAAGCTCATCCTGAAAGACATCGTTCACTCACAATCCGTGTTGCTGGATATACAGCCTACTTTGTAGAACTGGCAGGTAAATTACAGGATGAAATTATTGCGAGAACAACCTATGATAACATCTAAATATCTTGTATTTGATATCAAAAGATTTGCGGTACATGATGGGGAAGGATTGCGTACTACGATATTCTTTAAAGGATGTCCTTTAAGATGCAGATGGTGTCAGAATCCTGAAGGACTTTTACCACAAAGAAAACCTATATACTTAGAAAACAAGTGCATGCATTGTCGAAACTGTGAGAAGCAGGGAGCAGGTAAAATAGTCTATCAAGATAGACCTGTATTTATAGAAGATGATTTGGATGAAGTCTTTAAGTATTGTCCTACTGATGCGATTCAGTATGATAGCTCTTATTATAGCTTAGAAGATCTTGTTGATAAGGTGATGGAAGATGAAGTTTTCTTTAAATATGGTGGAGGTGTGACAGTTTCTGGTGGAGAACCTTTTATGCAGCAGAAAAAACTGATACAATTATTAGAGGAACTTCATACAAAAGTACACACAGCCATTGAAACATCACTTTATACATCTTTAGATTTAGTTAAGCAGGCAGCACCTTATCTTGACCAGATCTATTGTGATTTAAAGATAGAAGATGACAAAGCTCATCTAGAAGCGACTGGTGTATCAAATACAATTATTAAAGAAAATCTATCTTATTTACTCACAAGTGAACATAAAGATAAAGTGATTGTAAGAACACCACTTATTCCTGGATATACAGGTGATGATGACAATATTAAGAGTATTGCCTCTTATCTTTATAGTTTATATCCAGAAGTACGTTATGAATTATTAAATTATAATCCTCTTGCATCCGCAAAATATGATTTGACTGAATTTGAATATGGTGTCAAAGAGGATGCAGTGGCCTATAGCCAGGAAGAATTAAGCCATTACTATCAGATTGTATCTGATAGTGGAATAAAAAATATAATCAAGGGAGATTAAAAAATGGAATTTATTATTGATACTGTAGATTTAGAAGAAATTAGAGATGCGGTAGATCATTTACCAATCGTAGGTGTCACAAGTAACCCAAGTATTGTAAAGAAGACTAGCCCAAAGGATTTCTTTGGACATATGAGAGAAATCAGAAAAATCATTGGTGATGAACGTTCTTTGCATATTCAGGTCATTGCGACAGAAGCAGATGAAATTGTGAAAGAAGCACACAAGATCTTTGAAGAAGTAGATGACAAGGTATATGTAAAGGTTCCTACTACTTATGAAGGTGTTAAAGCTATGAAGATCTTAAAGGCTGAAGGTAAAAAAGTAACTGCCACAGCTGTTTATGATTTGATGCAGGCTTATATGGCCTTAGCTGCAGGTGCTGATTATATTGCACCTTATACAAATAGAATTGGAAACTTAGGAAATGATCCTTTTGAATTAATGGCTCATTTATCTAATAGAATTGTAGAAGATGGTTATGACTGCAAGATACTTGCAGCAAGCTTCAAGGGTGTACAGCAGGTAAGAGATGCATTTAATGCAGGTAGTCAGGCTATCACTGCACCAGTCAGCGTATTAAAGGCAATCTTTGAAAATCCAAGTATTTCTAAAGCTGTGACTGATTTCAATAATGATTGGTATTCAGTATATGGAGAAGACAAAGGTCTTTGTGATATGTAATGAAAAGAAACGAGCGAGGGCTCGTTTCTTTTTAAATAATATGATGTTTTTTTAATTCTTCTTCTAGTTTTGAATGATCAGGCAAATGAATACCATCCATGCCGACGTTCTTACATGCATTAATATTATTGAGAGAATCATCAATGAATAGACACTCATCTGCTTTTAACTGATAACGTTCTAATAATAATTCATATATTCTTAAATCCGGCTTGATTAACTTTTCTTTGGCACTAATAATAGCTCCATCAAATAGAGTAAACCAATCCTGCTTCTTTAAGAAACGATTATATGCATCTAGATGGAAATTAGAAATAATATAGAGAGAGTAACCTTTCTCTTTTAATAGAGAAAGTAACTTTATATTATTTTCAAAAGGAAGAAGTAATTCAATCCATTTTTCCATGATTTCTTCTATATCCAATGCAAGTTCAGGATATTCGTTGATTAATTTTTCTGTAAACTCTTTTCTTGTGATGGACCCTTCGTCTAGTTTGATCCATAAAGGATTCTGGAAGATGATTTCAAATAATTCATTATAATGCGTATAGTTCTTCTTTTTCAGCCAAACTAAAGGCTGATAGTCTAAGAGAACACGCCCTAAATCAAATACAATATTTCTCATATTTTTCTCCTTTTAGTTATTATATGATATACTTAATAAAATGTATATGTTAATCAAATAAGTGGTGATATTATGGAAGAATTAAAAAAAATAACAACAAGTCAAAATAGAATAGATTTATTACATGCTTCCTCTATTGATACGTTAGAAGATATTATTTATCATTATCCTTATAAATATGATGAAGTGACTGAAATATGGCCTCCTATAGAAGATAAATGCTGTGTAGAAGGAGTTATCATAAGTAGTCCTAAAGTATTTTATAAAGGACGTTTTTCACGTATGACATTCAATGCGTCTATTAAAGGCAATGACTATACAGTCACAATCTTTAATCGACATTTTCTTCGCCCTCATTTAACACTTAATCGTATCGTTACTTTACAAGGTAAGGTAGAAGGGAATCGTTTCATTGCTTCTAATATATTATTAAAGAATCTAGATCAATTATCAGGTATTACACCTGTCTATTCATTAAAAGACGGTCTCACAAGTCATGCCTTTTCCCAATATGTTAAAAAAGTATTAGGGATGAATATTCCTATTGAAGATAGTCTTCCTATAGAAATAAGAGAAACAGTCGATCTCATGAGTAAGAAAGAAGCACTTTATGCAGTCCATTTTCCAATGAACCATGAACAACTACAAAAGGGTATTAAAACTCTTAAATATGAAGAATTCTTAAACTTTGAATTGGCTCTTTCTTATCGTAAAATGCAAAGAGAACAGGAAGTAGGCTATGCAAAGGACTTTTCTTTAGATGAAGTCAATGCCTTTATTCATACGCTTCCCTTTAAATTAACGAAAGATCAAAAACAGAGTGCTAAAGACATACTATTAGATCTTCATAATCCAACAATCATGTATCGTTTCTTACAAGGTGATGTAGGAAGCGGTAAGACAATTGTGGCAGCTATAGGGTTATATGCGAACTATTTAAGTGGTTATCAGGGGGCTCTCATGGCACCTACTGAAGTACTGGCAACGCAACACTATAGTAAGCTTAAAAAGACATTTGAAGCATATGATATGAATATTGCGTTACTGACAGGGGCGCTCACTTTGAAAGAAAAGAAAGAAATCTATGAAGGGTTGGAGAGAGGTGTAATTGATTTGGTGATTGGTACACATGCTTTATTTCAGGAGAGTGTTCATTATAAGAAGCTAGGATTTGTGGTAACAGATGAACAGCATCGCTTTGGAGTGAAACAAAGAAAAGCCTTAAAACAGAAAGGTGAAGGTGTTGATTTCCTTGTCATGAGTGCGACTCCTATACCTAGAACACTTGCAATGAGCTTATATGGGGATATGGATGTTTCAAGTATAGAAACGAGACCGGAAGGTAGAAAGCCTATCTTAACAAAATATTTTGAAGGTAGTTCTATGAGACCTTTCTTGAAACAATTAAAGAGTTATTTATCACAAGGTGGACAATGTTATGTCATCTGTCCTTTGATTGAAGATAACGAAGATCTTCCATTAAAAAGTGCTTTGACTATTTATGAAGCGATGTCTTCTTATTTTAAAGGACATTATCAAACAGGACTTCTTCACGGTTCTTTAAAGGATGAAGAGAAAAATGCAGTGATGCAGGATTTTAAAGATAATAAAATACAGATTCTAGTCTCTACTACAGTTGTAGAAGTAGGAGTCGATGTCCCCAATGCGAATATGATGGTTATTTATAATGCAGAAAGATTTGGCTTATCTTCTATCCACCAGCTACGTGGCCGTATTGGAAGAGGAGATCAACAAGGTTATTGTTTTTTGTTATCTGAAGCAAAGGACGAGCCAGCAAAAGAGAGACTGCACTATCTAGAAGAACATGATGATGGATTTGAAATATCACAGTATGATTTAAAAACAAGAGGGCCAGGAGAACTATTAGGTGATAAACAGAGTGGTCTTCCAGCCTTTATGATGGGTGATATTTTTAAAGATATGAATATTCTAGAAGAGACAAGAAGATATGCAATTAAGATGATTCATGACTATTATAAGTACGGGGAATATGAAAACTATATTGAGATGATCAAGAAAAAGATAAAAAAAGGGAATGAATATATTGATTAGTTATGATATTATGTAACTGATGAGGTGATTTTTATGAAATTAGCAATCGATGCGATGAGCGGAGATTTAGGTAGTGCACCTGTTGTGGAAGCCTGCAGGAAGTTTGCAGAAAAGCATCCAGATGTTGAATTATATGTGACAGGTAAAAAAGAAGAATTAACAGCTTTAGAATCTATTAATTCTATTCATATTGTAGATGCACGTGATGTTGTATTAATGACGGATAGTGTATTAGGTGTAAGAAGAAAGAAAGAATCTTCAATGGTGAAGGCTTTAATGATGGCCCGCAAGGATGAAGTAGATGGTGTTGTATCATGTGGTTCTACAGGTGCTTTTTATACTGCTTCAATGTTGTTTGTAAAGCGTATTGAAGGAGTGGAAAAATCATGCTTAATGGCGACTCTTCCTACATATAGCGGCAATAGTACTTGTTTGATGGATGTTGGTGCCAATGCGACTAATACAGCAGAACAACTACAGGAATTTGCAGTAATGGGTTCATTATATAGCAAGCTTGTATTAGATAAGGAAAATCCTAAGGTTGCTTTACTTAATATTGGTGCAGAGGATCATAAGGGTGATGAAATGCATCAGCAAGCCTATAAACTATTAAAAAACTGCGATAAGATCAATTTTACAGGTAATGTAGAAGGTAGAGATTTGTTGTCTGGTGATGTTGATGTTATCGTGACAGATGGATTTAGTGGTAATATCGCATTAAAAGCCTCAGAAGGTGCAGCTATTCTTCTTATGAAGGCACTTAAAGAATCTTTATTTGCGACATTAAGAGGTAAGATTGGTGCATTATTTGCGAAAACGCAATTATATGCATTAAAAGATCGTTTTGATTATAAATCAGTCGGTGGTGCTTTATTTATGGGCTTTGAAAAAGCAATCGTAAAAGCACATGGCAGTTCAGATGCCAAGGCAGTTTATAATGCAATGGAACTTGTATATAGAATGGTAGACTTAGATGTTGTAGGTCGTATGAAAGAAGGACTTCAATAATGAAAATATTAGATTTCTTACAGAAAGAAAACATTCCTTTTAAGCGTATTGGTCTTTATAAGGAAGCATTTACTCATTCGTCTTATGCAAATGAATCAAATGCTCATATTCCAGATTATGAAAGACTAGAATTTATGGGAGATGCTGTTTTACAGCTATTCGTATCAGAATTCATTTTTGCATTACATCCAGAATATAAAGAAGGACAGTTAACACAGCTTCGTTCTAAACTTGTAAGAGAAGAATCGTTGGCACGTTTTTCTGAAGAACTTCATTTGGGTGAACTTCTTTACTTAGGTGTAGGTGAAGAAAAGAGCGGCGGACGTCATCGTGAAAGTGTTCTTGCAAATATTTATGAATCATTTATAGGTGCGCTTTATTTAGATTGTGGTAAAGAACAGGTGATTCGTATTCTTGAAAAGACAATCTTCAAACATGTCAATGAAGTGAATGAATTTGATGATATCACTGACTATAAGACTAAATTACAAGAATTAGTGCAGTCGGATGACCGCAAGACTGTCAGCTATCATGTTAAGAGTTCAACTGGACCAGCCAATGCCCCTGAATTTGTTATCGAAGTTATTCTAGATGATATGATCTTAGGTACTGGAAAAGGAACAAGTAAAAAGCGTGCAGAACAGCATGCGGCAAAAGATGCATTAATGAAAATGGCAAAGAAGGCTTAATAGTCTTCTTTTTCTTATGTGTAAGTTTTGTAAAAAAAGACAAATCACTTTACTTTTTGTATAATGATAGTATGATAAAAAACAAACAAGTTAGGAGATTATAATATGGGAAATAGTACAGTAAGTGATGCAAGAAATATAACTCTTGTCATGGACTTTTATGAATTAACAATGTCATATGATTATTTTAAACAGGGAAAAAAGGATGAAATTGCATATTTTGATATGTTCTATCGAAAGAATCCTGATAATGGTGGTTATGTCATCATGGCAGGACTACAACAGTTGATTGAAGCTATCAAAGATATGCACTTCTCAAAGGGTGATATTGACTATTTACGTACTTTAAATATGTTTGATGAAGAATTTTTATCTTATTTAGCTGATTTTAAGTTCGATGGTACAATCTGGGCAGTCCCTGAAGGAACACCTGTATTCCCTTATGAACCATTAGTCACTGTTAAAGGAAAATTGATTGAAGCACAGTTATTGGAAACATTCCTTTTAGTGACAATTAACCATCAGTCATTGATTGCGACTAAAACACATAGAATTGTACAGGAAGCTAAGGGTCGTCCTATTATGGAATTTGGGGCAAGAAGAGCACAGGGATATGATGGTGCAACATATGGCGCAAGAGCAGCTTATATTGGTGGAGCATCAGGAACTGCTACAGTATCAGCAGGTAAAGCTTTTGGTATTCCAGTACTTGGTACAATGGCACATTCTTTTGTTCAGTCATTTGACACTGAATATGATGCATTTAAAGCGTATGCCGAAATCTATCCAGATTCATGTATTCTCTTAGTAGATACATATGATACATTAAAAAGCGGTATTCCAAATGCGATTAGAGTTGCAGAAGAAGTATTACAGCCAATGGGTAAGACATTAGCGGGTATTCGTATTGACTCAGGAGATATCGCATATCTTACTAAGAAAGCAAGAATGATGCTTGACGTTGCTGGATTGACTGATACAAAGATTTCTATTTCTAATTCATTAGATGAATATTTAATCCGTTCTGTACTTGAACAGGGTGCACGTATTGATTCATTTGGTGTAGGGGAAAATATGATTACATCTAAGTCTTCACCAGTATTTGGTGGTGTTTATAAGATGGCGGCCATGGAAAAAGATGGTCAGATTGTTCCTAAAATCAAGATTTCAGAAAATAAAGAAAAGATTACTAATCCAGGCTATAAGAAGGTCTATCGTTTAATAGAAAATGAAACAAATAAAGCCATTGCGGATATTGTAATGTTTGCGGATGAAACAATTGATCCAGAAAAGAATCTCACTATTTACTCTCAGTATGATAAATGGAAGAATAAAACATTAATAGGTGGGTCTTATACATTCTTTGAATTACAGGAACCTATCTTCGTGGATGGTGAATGTGTATATGAAGAAAAGACACTTGAAGAAATCAGAGAAAACGTTAAAAAACAGGGCACATTATTATGGGATGAAATATTCCGTTTAGAATACCCACATACTTATTATGTAGACCTTTCTGAAAGACTTATTGACTATAAATTAAAGATGCTTGAGGAAAAACGCGGATGAAAATTACAGTAGTAGGATTAGGCGTTATTGGTGGCAGTTTTGTTAAGGCGCTTAAAGGAAAGGGTTATGAAGTTTATGGTATCGATACAAACCAGCAGACTTTAGATATGGCTAAAGAAGAGGGCTGTATTATTGAGGGTTATCTAGATGGGAAAGATATTATCCCTGAAACAGACCTTACAATCATCTGCCTTTACCCAAGTCTTGTCTTAGACTTTATTAAAAACAATCAATTTAAACCGGGAAGTATTGTTACAGATGCCGTAGGAATTAAGTCTTATTTCTTAAGAGAAGCACTTTCTGTCATTCCAGAAGATGTAGAATATATTTCTATTCATCCTATGGCAGGTAGAGAAAAGAAGGGCTATCAATATGCCTCTAAACAGGTATTTGAGAATGCAAACTTCATTATTGTCTATCATGATGATAATAAGAAATCCACTATAGATTTTGTTCAGGAATTCTCTAAACAGTTAGGCTTCCGTTCAGTTAAGATCATGTCTCCTGAAGCACATGATGAAATTATCTCATTTACTTCTCAATTACCTCACTGTCTGGCTGTATCGCTTATGAATAGTGATGATCAGAAATATGAGACAGGAAAGTATATTGGAGACTCATTTAGAGATCTCACACGTATTGCGAATATCAATGAAGACTTATGGGATGAATTGTTTATGAATAATAAGCAGTATCTTCTTGCTTCTATCGAACGCTTTGAAGAACAGCTAGACCTTCTTAAAAATGCGATTCGTGATAATGATGATGAGACTTTAAAGGCTGCATTTAGAAAATCTACAAAAAGAAGAGAACATTTGTAAGAATGTTCTTTTTTTTGTTTCGAAAGTTTAATATATAAAACAAAAAGTTTAAAAAAGAGGTTGAAAGATATCTTTATAAGTGTATAATATTGTTGTTTGATTAAGTGAACAAAAAGTTAATTATATAAAACAGGGAGGATTAGATGGATCTCGGAAGGAAAATTAAACAGCTGCGTCTTGCAAACGACTTAACTCTTGAAGAACTTGCAAACCGCAGTGAATTATCAAAAGGTTTCCTCTCCCAGGTTGAAAGAAATCTAACATCACCATCTGTCGCAACACTTGATGATATTCTTGAAGCATTAGGTACTAATCTTCATGATTTCTTTGATCAGCAGGAGGATGAACAGCTTGTTTTTGGCGAGAAGGATTTTTTTGTGAATGAACAGGATGATTATATCATTCACTATATCGTACCAAATGCTCAGAAAAATGAGATGGAACCTATTCTTATTGAACTAGAAAAGGATAAACGTTCAATGAAGATGGAACCTCATGGCGGAGAAGAGTTTGGTTATGTATTAGAAGGCAAAGTCGTTCTTCATTATGGGATGCGAGAAGAAATTGTTAAAAAGGGTGAAACATTTTATTTGAAGGGCACACGTGCACATTATTTAGAGAATCAGTGGGAAAGAAAGGCGAGAGTGATCTGGATTTCTACACCACCATTATTTTAAATGAGGAGAGTTTTATGAAGAAAATTATTGAATTAGATAATCTGACTAAATCATTTGATGGCCAGGTCATCCTAAAAGGAATTCACCTAGACATCTATGAAAATGAATTCGTAACACTTCTAGGGCCAAGTGGATGCGGAAAAACAACTACGCTAAGAATCATGGCAGGATTTGAAGAACCTGAATCAGGTACTGTATTATTCGATGGTATGAATATGGAAGGTGTACCACCTTATAAGAGAGAATTAAATACTGTCTTCCAGAAGTATGCTTTATTCCCACATATGGATGTTTATGATAATGTGGCTTTTGGTTTACATATTAAGAAGATGCCTGATGAAATCATTGATCATAAAGTAAGAAGAATGCTAGAACTTGTAGGCTTAAAGGGCTTTGAGGAAAGAAACATTTCTCAGTTATCTGGTGGTCAGCAGCAGCGTGTTGCGATTGCAAGAGCTCTAGTTAATGAACCAAAAGTACTTCTTCTTGATGAACCATTAGGCGCACTTGATTTGAAACTAAGAAAAACAATGCAGATTGAATTAAAAAAGATTCAGCAGCAGGTAGGTATTACTTTCGTTTATGTTACTCATGATCAGGAAGAAGCACTTACTATGTCTGATAAGATTGTTGTTATGAATGAAGGCATGATTCAACAGATTGGATCACCTATAGATATTTATAATGAACCAGAAAATAGATTTGTTGCCAACTTCATTGGTGAATCTAATATTGTAGAAGGTCATTTCATTAAGGACTATCTTGTAGAATGGCATGGTCAGCAGTTTGAATGTGTAGATAAAGGATTTGAAGAAGGTCAGGAAGTAGATATTGTATTACGTCCTGAAGACTTAGATATTGTAGAACCAGGTAGAGGTAAAATTGCAGGTGAAGTCGTATCTGTTATCTTTAAAGGGGTACATTATGAAATCATGGTACGTACAGAAAATCAGGACTATAAGATTCATACAACAGATTTAACAGAAGTAGGAAAGAAAGTAGATTTAGATTTCTGGCCTGAAGATATTCATGTCATGGAACCAATGGGTACTTATTAATGAAACAGTATAAAAAACTTATTACTCCTTATGTCCTATTTCTATTCCTGTTAACTGTATTGCCGATGGTGTTGATTGTATTCTATGCTTTTACACAAAGGGCATCTGCAATCAAGACTTTCGAATTTACATTCGCTAACTTTGCGAAATTCTTTGATCCAATCTTTGTCCAGGTATTGATTAAATCATTTGGGCTTGGATTACTTACTACATTTATCTGTTTATTGATTGGTTATCCAGTGGCTTTTATGATTTCTAAGTGTAAACAGCATACTCAGACTATTCTTATTATGCTTATTACTATTCCGACATGGATCAACCTTTTAATGCGTACTTATGCATGGGTTTCTATTTTATCTAGAAATGGTATCTTAAATAACATCCTAGGAATGCTAGGATTGGGATCATTTAGAATGTTATATACTGATGGAGCAGTTGCAATTGGGATGATTTATAACTTTCTCCCATTTATGATTCTACCAATCCATACATCTTTAACTAACATGGATCCTTCACTTGTAGAAGCAGCTTATGACCTAGGTGCAAATAAAATTACGGCCTTCTTTAAAATTACTTTTAAACTTTCACTAGGAGGCGTTTTAACTGGTATTACAATGGTATTCTTACCAGCTATCAGTGAATTCGTTATTCCGAAGATGTTAGGTGGAGGACAGTATTCACTGATTGGTAATTTCATTGAAAACCAGTTCATTACTGTAGGTAACTGGCATTTCGGTAGTGCTGTATCACTCATCTTAGGTGTGATTGTCATTATTTCTATGGCACTTATCTATCGTGCTGAAAAGAAGACAAATAATGAAATTGAACAGGGAGGACTTACTAATGCGAAAAGAAAAAAAGCTCAGTAAAGTGATTATTATTTCACTATGTATGGTCTTCCTCTATTTCCCGATATTTATTATGGCAGTTTTCTCATTTAATAGCGCGAAGTCTTTATCACATTTTGGTGGTTTCTCAGGACGCTGGTATGTACAGTTATTTAATAACACACAGCTATTAAATGCTATCTTTGTATCAGTTAGTATAGCAGTCATTGCGACTATCTGTTCAGTTGTTTTAGGGACAATCACTGCCATTGCATTATCTAAATCTAAAAAGACTATCAGAACACTTGTACAGCAGGTGAACAATCTGCCAATCATGAATCCTGAAATCGTTACAGCTATTTCTTTGATGTTATTATTTAGTTTTGTGAATTTTGAAAAGGGTTATATGACAATGTTACTTGCTCATATTGCATTCTGTACACCATATGTTATTACAAATGTTTATCCTAAAGTAAAGCAGTTAGATGATAATCTAGCAGATGCGGCAATGGATTTAGGAGCAACACCTTTCCAGACATTGACAAAGGTGATTATTCCTCAAATCAAGCCTGGTATCTTTGCAGGAGCACTTTTATCATTTACTATGAGTTTTGATGATTTCATCATTTCATACTTTGTATCTGGTAATGGTGTAGAAAATATATCTATCGTCGTATATAACATGTCTAAACGTGTTGATCCAAGTATATATGCATTATCTACAGTTATTCTAGTCGTTATTTTAATTGGGGTATTATTAGGCACTTTTGTACCATATATTTATTTGAAGAAGAGAGGGGTAAAAAATGAAAAAGCTATTTAAAGGTTTACTTTGCGTTGCAGTTATCTGTGGCCTAATGACTGGGTGTGGGTCAAAAAACTATAAACACACATTGAAAGTATTCAACTGGGGTGTATACGCTGATATGGACGTTATTAAGGCATTCCAGGATGAATATGACTGTAAGGTTATTTATGAAACATTTGATTCAAACGAATCAATGTATACTAAATTATTAGGTGGTAACCAGTATGATGTATTAGTACCATCAGATTATATGATTGAACGTATGATCAAGGAAAATCTTTTAAAGAAGATTGACTGGTCTAAGATTACTAATAAGAAATCATTAGATACTAAAGTATTAAACCAGCAATTCGATCCTAACAACGAATACTGGGTACCTTATTTCTGTGGTAACGTAGGTATCGTTTATGATAAAACACAGGTTAAAAAAGAAGATTTAAAAGCAGGTTGGGAAATCCTACGTAATACTAAGTACAAGGGTAACCTTTATATGTATGACTCTGAAAGAGACTCTATGATGGTTGCTTTAAAGGCTTTGGGATACTCTATGAACACAACTAATGAAAAAGAAATCCAGGCTGCTTTCAATTGGTTGGTAGAACAGAGAAAGACTATGGATCCTACATATGCAACAGATGACTCTATCGATAACATGAAGAATGGTGAAAAAGCACTTTGTGTTATGTATTCAGGTGATGCAGCGGATGTAATGAAAGAAAACCCAGATATGGGCTTCTATATGCCAGAAGAAGGGACTAACTATTGGTTTGATGGATTTGTTATCTCTAAGGGTTGTAAGAACACAGATATGGCCAATAAATTCATTAACTATATGATTTCTGATAAGAACGCTTTCTTAAATACACAGGAAGTAGGCTATTTAACTACTAATACTGTAGCAGCAGCAAAAGCTAGAAAGAAAGAATTCAAGAACAACAATGCTTATAGCATGCGTGTTGGACCAAAAGATGAATGTTTCAACTATCAGGATACAAAGACTAAAGAAATGTTTAGTAACTACTGGACAAAAGTTAAAGCAAAATAACAATATTTATGGTGATTCTAGTTTCTAGAATCACCATTTATCTTTCTTTGTAAGCATTTTCTCAGGAGTACTGATAAAAAAACATAATTTTTTGATTAAAAAAACCTTGTGTTTATCAAGTTAAATGTAAACACTTAGAAAAAAGTTCTAAAAACCCCTTGCATTATCTCAAAATACATAGTATAGTATACAAGCAGTCTCGATTGCGACGGTTCCATAGCCAAGTTGGTAAGGCAGAAGACTGCAACTCTTCGATCATCGGTTCAAGTCCGGTTGGAACCTCCATACGTGTGCCCTGGTGGCGAAACTGGTAGACGCACAGGACTTAAAATCCTGCGGACTTCAAACTCCGTGCCGGTTCGATTCCGGCCCAGGGCACCATTTATGAATTGCGCTAGTAGCTCAACTGGATAGAGTACTTGTCTACGGAACAAGGGGTTACGGGTTCAATTCCTGTCTAGCGCGCCAATTATATAAACGGGAAGTAGCACAGCTTGGTAGTGCACCTGGTTTGGGACCAGGGGGTCGCAGGTTCAAATCCTGTCTTCCCGACCATTTGAAATGGGGCCTTAGCTCAGCTGGGAGAGCGCCTGCTTTGCACGCAGGAGGTCAGGAGTTCGATCCTCCTAGGCTCCACCAATTTAATTAATCATATACATGGCGGGATAGCTCAGTTGGCTAGAGCATTCGGTTCATACCCGGAGTGTCGGGGGTTCAAATCCCTCTCCCGCTACCATTTGATTAAAAATACTCTGATAGATGAGGACCCTTAGCTCAGTTGGTTAGAGCCACCGG